>CAUZVF010000522.1:0-5047 GCA_963582955.1 Planctomycetota bacterium | reverse complement strand
GGCTTCAATCATCAGCCCCGGGGAATCGATGTCGATTTCCGACCGGTTTGTTTGGGCCAGCGCATTTGACGCGAAGACCAGGATCGAAAGTGTGCCGAGAATGCTTACAAGTCGAGGCAGTTTCAAGACACGGTTTGTCGCCTTTCGCTCCGCGAAAGATGCGCAACTTTCGCGGAGCGAAAGGCGACTCTGAGTCATGCTGTCTGGTCCCAAGACCACGTCTATCGAAACCTGCGAACCTCTCGGCATCAGTCCGCCTCCCGCGTTGGTGTCGCGAGATACATGTCTCGCAACTTGCGTCCACGGCGGCGAATCGCGCGGATTGTCAGACCGAGCAGCACGACATGCGCCACGTAAAAGGGAACTGTCGAAGTATCGCTTGGGAATCGCGACCCTAGCTCATTGAATTGAAATACTATCAGCGTGATCGGCGAGATCATTGCAAATGTCGGTGCCAAGTCGGCCACGATCTGGATGCCGCGCAATTCCGGTACCTCCATGAACAACACCGCGATGAACATCGGAATCAGGCAGACAGTCAAGAAATAGGAACCGGCCACACTCATCAACGTCACGGTTCTCATCCATGTCAACAGACAGACGTATCTGTGGAATGCATAAATGACTAATCCTGAAACCGTGATCGCCAACGTCCCCTCGACCGCGATCTGAATATAGTTCATGCCCCGGCCGCGCGTTGCGTACATCAACTCGGGAAAGATGCTGAAATTGTTCGGCAAAGCCACGTAATGCTCAAACAAGAACGGAGTTGCCAGTGACGCCGCCGTGGAAATTAGAGCAAACAGCACAAACGCCCTTGTATCAAGGCGCGAGACTTCAACGATTCTACCGCACAAGAATGGAATGCGCAGGTAGGTCGAGTTCATTGAGTGTGAAAAAACAAATATGCCGAGCGCCAATGCACAACCGTGAATGGTCAGATAGGTCAAGTGAAATTCATAGACCCACCACGAGGGCATCCCGCCGCTGAGGAGACTCAGCCATGTCGATGAGATATAGACAAACGTCAGCCAACTCACGATAAGAAGCAGAACGAGCCCGCAGAATCCAATGCCCCAGCGGATGCAACCTTCATGGCGGCGAAACGCATCGCCGCGGTTTTCGTAAAAGAAAGCAATTTCCGATGGTCGCTGGATATGCAGCCGCAACCGGAACCATCGTTTGCGTTTACTATCGCCCGAGCGGACGACTTCGCCAAAAGTGCTGTTTTCGCGAATGATGCCGAACAGCGGACCCAGATAAATCCCGAATAGCGAAACGCAGATCACCGCCATCATGCATCCCGCACTGGAAACAAATAGGGACACGAAGCTGGCGGGAATCTGGCCATCCAAACCAGAAATCGACGCAAACACGGGATAAACCAAAGTTGGGAGCGGGGTCATGACAAAGGGCTGAATCGGCAAGGGCACGCAGCCGAAACCCGCGAGCACCGCGGCCGTTACGATCACCAGGAAGGCCGCCAAGAGTTCATTTAGATAGAGGGACACCCACAACGTCACCAGAGCCAGTGCCATGCAGTACAACCAGACCAAGAACAAACCAGCCAGAAACGATCCTAGATGGACTCCGCCGAGTGTCAGGCTGAGGACGAGATAGGGCAGCAGCAGAAACAGGATCAAACCGACAAACAGATTTTGCGAGGTGGCCTTTCCAATGACAAAACGCAACGGCGAGATTCCACTCAGCACGATTTGATCGAAGTATCTGCCGACCCGCGGCCCCCAAAAGACCGTCACCAACCGTAGCGGAATCAGCAACGTGGCAAACGCCGTGGCTCCACCGAGCAGAATCAGCGCCAAGAGTTGCCCGAATTCCACGTTTGTGGTGAGCGCACGAAAATCCCGGTCGTCAGGATCGAGCAGCAACGGAAGCATGAGCATCAGCACGGCTGCGTTTAACAGCAGTCCGGCCGTCCCAATACTGAATCCCGAAATCAAATTGGCGCGGTCCCGGCCATAAGTCGGGCTGTCGCGGAGAATGCCGATCAGTCGGCCGACCACTTTCATGTCACTTTCCCGGCTGTGGAACGCATGAAAATCTCTTCGAGATCAGGTTCATCTTCGGCAAACTCCAGGACTCGGATTTCGTGGCGCAACAGCTCCGCCAGAATAAAATTACAATTCGTTTGCTCAGTATTGATGACGAGTTCGTATTCCCGTTGCTCGCACGACGTCACGTCGGCCAGTTGGTTTAGTCGAGTCGCCGCACGCTGCATGTCTTCCGCAAGAACGCGTAATCTGACCACGCGTTTCGTCATCCCGTAACGAGCCCGCAGCGCGTCCAGTCCTCCATCGAGGACCAGCCGGCCGGCCTCGATAATACAAATACGATCGCTGATTTCTTCGATGTCGGGCAGGATATGAGAGCTGATGATGATCGTCTTGCCCATTGACGTCAGCTCTCGCAGAATGGCCCGCAGTTCCGTGCGTGCGCGAGGATCCAGCCCGCTCGCTGGTTCATCCAGAATCAAGACTTGCGGATCGTGAAGCAACGTCTTGGCGAGCAACAGCCGCTGCCGATTTCCCGTTGAAAGGCCCTTGACCATGATGTCCTCGCGGCCGGCGAGATCGGTCAGCGCACACACATCCTTGATGTTTTGACGGCGATGGCTTTTCGGGATGCCGTACATGCAACCGAAATACTCGAGATACTCACCGATGGTCAGGTTTCGCGGACTGCCAAACTCCGCCGGCATGAAGCCAAGTTTCTTTCGAACTGAACGCGGCTGCTCGTAAACCGATTCACCCTCGACCCGGATATCGCCGCTGTCTGGCTTGGCCAACGACGAAATGAGCCGCAGCAGCGTCGTCTTGCCCGCGCCGTTCGGCCCAATCAAACCCAGCGTCTGACCTCGCCGCACCTGCAAACTGACCCCATTGACGGCGACGATATCGTCGAACGTCTTGGTAACATCGTCAATCTCAACGACCGCATCACTCAAAAACAGCTCCCATAAAACACGACAAAAAAGCGACTCCGCAACCTTGATCGCCGCGAGGAAGATTTGACCGATGCGGCAAAGTCTGGCAATTGTTCGTACATCCTTTAATACCGCGTGGAGCGAATTGTTACAAACATCAGCCGTGCAAGGTATAGTCGGACCGTCAACTCGCTTATTTCAAAATCACGGATCTTCTGACCGAAGTGCTCGGCCAAGCGAGGCGAGTGTCTATTTGCATTTAGCGTTGGCGTTGCGACGAGATCGAGTTTGACGCGGAATTTGGTGAGCACACCTTCTCTCAGTTTCAAGGGAACAGCAACATGTCAGACACAGCACTGAAAGTTGATGGCGAGGTTGGGCAGCCGATCGAATTTACATTCGAAGCGCTGGGTAGTTTCCCGGAAAACGAACAAGTGCCGGACGTCAGCCGGTTTCATCCGTCTCGCAATGGTGACGGCGTCACATTGAATTCGATTCTGAAACGGATCGACATCAAACCGTCGGCGACGTATTTGACGCTGCATGCGACGGCGGACGATTTCGCGGCTAGTATTCCGTTGGCCGCCGTCCGCGAGGAAGGGATTGTCGTTTATCAGCTCGATGGTGCTCCACTTCCATTGGATAAGGGTGGGCCGTTTCGGTTTCTGATCCGCAATCCTGCCGCCTGTCATACTGACGAGTTGGATGATTGTGCCAACGTGAAATTTGTTGATCGCATTGAATTGACGGCAGGACGCGGGCGTGACACTCGGCCCGAAGACGATGACGAGCACGAAGAATTGCATCGCGATCAGCAATCCAGCTAAAGGCTCGGATGTAGAAACAGAAGGTAACGGAGTTAACGAAGAGGTCATATTCGAGAATCTTGGTTGACTCCGTTCCCTTCTGTTCAAATCGCGCGAAGTAAAAAGGGGTGAAATGCCGGTCAGCAAGGATGCAACGGCGGCGTTGCTGAAGGTGATGACAGCCTGTTGCAAGCCACTTGCCGCCGCAGTATTGCGGAGAGAGTCGTCGATCGCGCCCACAGAGTTGAACGTGCGCGTTCGCCGTGGCATTGAGTCGCTTCTGGTTGCACGAATCTGCCAGATTCTCGAACTTCCAAGTGTGTTTGCGAGTTCAAGCACACTCGAGGCTGGCTTGGAGGATGAAAACCTTGTTGACTCACCAATCGATGACAGTGTCATTCACGAGATTGACGCGTATCTCCGACGCTGCCTCGTTGCGACATCGGGTGTCGGCTGCGCTATCGAGCTGTTGGGCCTGATCCATCAACGCTTGATGGACCTTGAAATCGAAATGGATGAGCGGCGTGGTGTGACCATTCGACGCTCGACAGGATTGCGACGAAATGGAGGCATCTACTACACACCCGAGTTTGTTGTCGACTACATGGTCAAATCAACGCTCGAAGTGTGGCTCAAAAACAAGGCACCGGCGGATGTCGCCAAACTTCGGATACTTGACCCGGCCTGCGGATCGGGCGCATTCCTGTGCGCTGCTTATCGAAAGTTGCTGAATTGGTACGCGCGATTCGAGGGCATGCAAACGCATCGACGACCGACATGTGCGAATCCGGCAATCAGCCTTGGACGGCGTTTGGAAATCCTGCGAGCGAATATTTTTGGCGTTGATATCGATAGCGATGCCGCACGGCTGACAAGGTTTGCCCTTGTACTGGAAGCCTGTCGCGACGTCGAAATGCCTACGGATTTTCCAGAGAAGTTTGAGAGCGACTTGGCCTCGAACATTCTCGCCGGTGATTCTTTGAATGGACCAGCATTCGGCATCAATCACGGCGACAGCCCGCCACGAGACTCTGTTTCAAACGGCAACACAATTCTTTGGCGTGCGGCGTTTCCAACGATCGCCGCGTCAAATGGATTCGACATGGTGATTGGCAATCCGCCGTATCGGCGGGAACTCGATAACAAAGCCAACAACGACACGACAAATACGGAACTCGGCCAAAAGTATCGAACCGCGCGGATGGATTTGTGGTATTTGTTCTTACATCGCGGCCTGGAATTGCTGAAACCGAATGGAACGCTGTCGTTTATCACTCCGGCCTATTGGACTAATGGA
>CAUZVF010000521.1:0-5048 GCA_963582955.1 Planctomycetota bacterium | reverse complement strand
AGCGGCTGGAACAGCCCCGATTCGATTCTTGGCCAGGTCAACGTGTGGTTTATCGACCTGGCGAGCCGGCGACGTAAGTCGCCGGGTTCACGATTGGTGTCGGCAGACTTACGTCTGCCGCTCGCCTTTTCGTTCGACGAGGCGTTCAACGACTTATCGATGCCGCTGACGATCCAGACGTCTCCATCCCACGTACAGACGGCCATCCGTTTGCCATCGTCGTAGAAGTCGAATCCGGTCGGGCGAACTCGGCATGACCACGGATTGTCGTCCGGGCAAGTCAGCACATCGGAGGCGAATGGACCGTCGTCCGCGCCAATCACGGCCTGAGTTTGCAGCTTTTCCGGCCAGCGTGAAGGTCCACCTTCGACATACATCTTCAGGTCAAGGTCGACATCGTCGCGAGTTCCCATTGCTGCGATCAAATCGGACGGCGGAGCATCCTTGACACGAGCCGTGCTCAGAATGAACCTCACGACCCGCGGCCCGGCCGGAATTGTCAAACGAAGATTACCCTGTTGAGGTTTCCAGGTGGCTCCGTTGATCGGCCGCGAGATTGCCGCGACGATGGTTCCACCAGCGACCTTTGTTGACTGGCCGCGACTGATCTTCCCGTGATGCTTCCGGCCTGTTTGATCGTTTACACGGTCGCCCGACGCGTCTTCGAAATTCCAGTGCCCGACGGTTTGCGGATCTTCGATCCTGCCGGCGACTTCATCAGCGCTTAGCGTACGTTGCAGAAAACGAACTTCGGCCAGTTGTCCTTTGAAATACGAGTTCCGTTCGGGGAAGTTGGGCGACGTGTATCCGATGCGCACGACATCGCCGGAGACACGTGCCTTCGGCTGCAGCTTGCGCTCTCCGTCCAGCTTGCCGTCGATGTAAAGCCGCGCCATGCCGGTTTTGTGCTCGAAGGTCATCGCAACGTCGTGCCAGCGGTTGTCGTTGACTCGACGACGCGACGTGACGACTCCCACCCAGCCGATGTCGAACCCCAACCGTCCGCCGCGAACGAACAGAGTTTTTCCGTTGGGAACCCACGGGCCGGTCGCTTTCGTCTTGCTGAATATCGTTCCGGACTGCTTCGTGCGGATGCGGGCGACGATCGAGTAGTCGCGATCGGTCATGTTGAAGGCTTTGGCGTCGTTGATCTCGACGCGTGTGGCTCCGTTGAATTCGATTGGCTGATCAGTTGCTTTTGCGGTTTTCCGCCCGTCACTCGGAGTCCCAAAGATTGCCACCGGCCCAGCCCCTCCCTGTGTGTCAACAATCTTCAGCTTTGGATCGCCAACCAGATGAGCGACCTGAAGAATCATGTCGCGCTCGCGTGGGCCGATGAAGAATGAACGTGTGAAGACTGGCGTTGCGGTCGAGATATCAAGGCCGGGAGTCTCCAGCACATTGGTCTTGCCAACGGTGTAATGAATCACGACCTGCTTGTCGTAGTGGTAGAGTCCCTTGTAGTGAGCCCACCGGCGCGGCAGCGGTCCGTACAATCGACCGTCGCGGCCTTTCAACCGCGTGTCGGCGAAACTGCCGTCGTCGGGATTCGCCCAACCGGGTCCGGTCGGGTTGGCCAGATGCACGTCACCGGTCACGCGCGGGTGAATGTTGTGGCGGCCGTCGAACATGATGCCGTGGTAATCGATGAATTCTTGGCCCGTCCACGCCGCGGCGACGCGCAGGGTGTCGTGATCGAAGACCATCCAATGTTCGCCGCGAGACACTCCGCCCGGCCCCGCATCCAACCGCACGGCGATTCCCTTGTAGGCGAAGTTGGTTCCGTCGTTGCCGATTTCATACGTACCAATCAGATTGTTGCCGTAGTTCATGTCTCGCCACGGCTGATTGTTCGAAGGAGCCGGCCCGCGCGTGTTGCCCTGCGGAAGTCCGGCGAGAAAATCGTCATCGACATCAAAGTACTGCGTCGGATTCGACTTCTTCAGGTATTCTTCGCGGATGTAATGCACGACGTCGTACTTCTGTTGTGGAACCATCCAAGCCTGCCGCACCATCATGCCGAATCCGTGAGTGACTGTGCGGTACATGCTGTAGGGATCGTTGCCGTTTCGAAACCTCCCGGATGCAAAACGCAACGACGTCGGCAGCGAGCCGGGACGCGTCTTCGTACCATGACAGTTGACGCACAGCCGGTCGTAAATCGCCTTGCCACGATTGAAACTCTGGCCATTCAAATCGGCAATCATGCCGGCGTGTTCGATGTGCTTTTCATACTCGGGAATTGGTTTCTGAGCATACAGAGCAGGCGGCGGCTGTAACTGTTTGGCTCGTCCGGGGCCTTTCTCGCCGATGTCGATCAAGTAGTTGATCAGATCGAGAAACTGCTGCCGGCTCGCGAGCAGATTGACAAGCCCCTTCGGCATAATCGACAGCTTGCCGATGACTCGTTCTTCGATGTCGTCCTTCGGCACGGTTTCGAGTTGCAGTCCTCTTTCGACGCTACGGATCAGCAGTTCTTTCGGCCGATCCTCAACCAGCAGCCCGGTCATTGTCTTACCCGCGGACGTGATAATCGTGACCGATTCAAAGCCCTTCCGGAGAATCTTCGAGGGATGCAATACTGACTCGACCAGGTACTCGTCGGTGACCGGCTTCTCGCGGCGGGACAGATCGGGCCCAAACGTCTTTTCTCCCTTCGCAGGGATGTGGCATTTGGTACAAGCCAAATGAGCCTGATAGAAAACCAGTGCGCCGCGTCGCGCATCGCCGTTTCGACGAGCTTCCTGCGCGAGGTTTTGAGACGATTCATCGAGAAGTTGTTTCTCAAGAGTCCGAGCTGATGAATCACTCTGAGCAAACGCAACGGCGAAGTTGGCGACAATGGCTGTGAAGATAACTGCCGAAATACTGACGCGCTGCATATTATTTGGATCCCGAATATGGCACTCTTTACTAGATACAAAATGATTCTGTCCATAATGATTCTGTGTGTGATTCTACAGAATCATTATGGACAGAATCATTTGTTGATGTCACGAACCAACCTGAATCGGTGTTCGATACCAAGCGTTGTAGAGATACCCCTTCAGATTCCAGTCCACGGATTCAGGTTGTACGGTGCCCGTCGAGTCGACAGCCCGGACAATCAACTGAGTTGTTTTCGAATCGACAGGCGGATTGGCCTTCCACAGGGACCAGCAATACTCGCGAGCGGGCGAGAGCAGTTTGGCACGATTCCAACTCTGGCCGCCGTCGGTTGAAATTTCGACGCGGTCGATCGTCCGGCCCGAGTCGCCGGACGGCAGAGCATATCCTTGAACGGCGATCTTTCCCTTGGCAACTTTTGCATCCGCTTTCGGAAGGCAGATCGCCGAGTTGACGGGGAATTCGTAGATCCGTTTCGCGGCGGACCACTCGTCGGCGTCGCCGTTCGTGACGATTTTGTAGGCGTTGGCCACGTAGTGGTTCTCGGACGGCCGGTCGCTGACGACAATCCGACCGAGCCATTTGACGCTACGAGCCCCGACGTAACCGGGAACCACCGTTCGAATCGGAAATCCATGGTTGGGCGGCAAGGATTGGCCATTCATGTTTGTGGCCAGCAATGTTCCGTTGCCGTGCTTTGTCTTCTCAAGAGCCTTCTTGATCGGAATCGATGCACCGAACGGAAAGCTACGGCCGCTCTTTTCGATTTGGTCGATGCTTTCGAACCACACATGCCGCGCTGCGTCTTTCAGTCCGGCAAAGCGAAGAATGTCCGCCAGCCGAACGCCGCTCCAGCAAGCATTTCCGATCGGTCCGGCGGCCCACTGCACGCCACCGACCTTTTTGACGCGGCTATGCTCGTTACGCCGATTGCCTGCGCACGTCATGGTTGCCGTAACTTCTGCCGTGGGGAATCGGTCCGCGATTTCGGCGATCGAAAGGCTTAGTTTTCGTTCCACCAGTCCCTCGACCGTAACGCGGAAGGAATCCAGATTCACTTTCGGGACGGCAGCATGACTGCGCACGTAAAAGTGCTTGACCGGTGTTTCCCACGATTGCACCAGTTTGTCCAATTCCGGCTCGGCATTCAGGGGGTTGGCGGTGCGGACAATCAATTCCTTTTTTGCAGCCGTTGGCAGTTCGGCAGACGCCCCATGTTGGTCGATTAAACCCGCGGCCCCGGCACCACTGGCCGCAGCGATGCCGAGCCATTGCCGCCGAGTCAAATGTTGCGTTATGAAGGAACGCGGATTCATTGCGTGATTCTCTGTTTGACGATCGGAAACGATCCGTGTGAGTTGACGATTCGGCGTCGGACACGTTGAATAGGTTTATCAGATCGCTCGTTCGTTCGCCACAAAGGAAACTCTGCATGGCACGAGCCCGGCGAGAGATACCCGCGGAGCGGCGTAAGCCCCAGGTATCGGAACTTTGAAAAATGTTAAATAGTCACCTCTCCCAGGGGGAGAGGTGACTTGGAATCGACCACTGAATTTGTAGGCCCAGAATCCTTCACAGCACCAGATTGATCCACGACACAACAGAACCTACCGCTCATTCGAATGGAAATCACATGCTACAACCCATGACTCTCTCTCGATGCCTGGTTGCCGTCGCAGCATTACTCGTGACCATGGATGCTGCCGTGGCCGACGTCACGCTGCCGAACGTGTTTGGTAGCAAGATGGTCCTACAGCGAGATAAAGACATTCGGATTTGGGGTTCGGCCGAGCCGGCGGAAAACGTCACGGTCAAGATCGAGCAAAACCAAGCGACCGCGACCGCCGGCGACGATGGAAAATGGATGGTGTCGCTGCCGGCCATGTCGGCTGGTGGACCGTATGAGGTTTCCGTGTCCGGCAAGAACACGTTGAAACTGATGGACGTGTTGATCGGCGAAGTCTGGGTCTGCTCGGGCCAATCGAACATGGAATGGCCCGTCAGCCGTGCCGTGAACCCAAAGCAAGAGATTGCCGCCGCCAAGTATCCCAACATTCGACTGTTTCACATTCCGAGGAAACCGGCCGGAACGCCGCAAACTGATGTCAACGCGACTTGGAAAGAATGCCAGCCGGCGACCGTCCCCAGTTTTTCAGCAGTCG
>CAUZVF010000520.1:0-5050 GCA_963582955.1 Planctomycetota bacterium | reverse complement strand
TGAATGTCACAATGCTTCCATCACGCGCTTAAAAAACACTCTGTTGGCGAGCGGTCGGCGTAAGCCGACCGGTTTCAAGCGGTGATTCTGGAACCGCCGGGCTGACGCCCACCGCTCGCCTGAATAATCCGGGCTAAGGCATTGCGTGCGACGGCTGCCTTGAAGAAGCTCAGCCGTCGAAATCTTCCGCGCTGTCCTGCGGCTCAAAACCCAGGACCTCACGCGCATGGGAAATGTCGCGATAGTTACGGTGATTGTTCGAGACGGCGAAGAAAACGTCGTACCGCACATCTTCGGGAGCTTCGATGCACTTGCGGAGCATCTGCGCGATGTCCCGATGGCTGCACCAGATTCTGTGTTCACGAGGAACCGCGGGCCGGTCGTCGCTGCGGACCGCACCGATGCGGACGCAAATCACCGACACGCCAAACGTATCAACGTACATCCTGCCCAGTGCTTCGCCCCAAATCTTGCTGCATCCGTAGAGTCCGTGTGGACGGGTCGGAGATAGATGAGTGATCATTGGCCCGTTGTTTGGAAACGACTCGTCCGTACCGGCCGAGAGCGTCGCGTACGGCGCATCTAATTCGTAATTCGACACAGTCGCGCCGCTCGAAGCAAAGACTATGCGCTTAACCCCAGCCTGCCGTGCGGATTCGAAAACATTGTACGTTCCGACAATGTTGTTTGACGTGATTCCTTCGATCCCCGCATCGATGTCGGCGAGTGCCGAAAGATGCAGGACGACATCGATATTCTGGAACGCCGGACGGATTGCGTCGAAGTTGGCGATGTCGGCCCGATGACATTCCACGCCGGCCACGTCGCGGCGATTGAGCGCAACGAGTTCGTAGTCACTCTCGAGATCGCGGCGCATGATGCCGCCGATCAGGCCGCTCATGCCGGTGATCAAGATGCGCGTGATTTCCATGAGGAACTCGATTCCCAGAACTGGCGAGCCCAGGGGTGAAAGCCCAATGGCACTCGCTTTACGATTGTGATCGTTGGATAGTCGCCTTTCGCTCCGCGAAAGTAGCGCTACTTTCGCGGAGCGAAAGGCGACAATGGTCTAATGTGAAAACGGGCCAGCTCTCGCGATGAAAGCCGGCCCGTTGAATGTTTACCGTAATTGCCGCACGGACTAACCAAGCTCGTGGATCGGATCCATCAGCGAAAGATATTGAGGCCGTCCCGCCGGATCTTTGATCGTCGTGAATCGTGTGTCGATGCCCAGGTTCTTGTAGAGCGTCGCGAAGATCTCTTGGACATGCACCGGACGTGTCTGAGCCCGTTCGCCCAACCGATTCGTGCTGCCGATGGCCTGACCACCCTGCATGCCGCCGCCTGCCATGTAGGCACAACTGACTTGCGGCCAGTGGTCGCGGCCGGCGCCCTTGTTAATGCGAGGCGTTCGTCCGAACTCACCCCACACGAGCACGGTGACGTCGTCAAGCATCCCACGCTCTTCGAGATCCGTAACCAGTGCAGCGACAGCTTGATCGATCCGTGTGCCGTGGTGCCGGACCAGACCTTCGTTGTTGCCGTGGCTGTCCCAACGCCCGAACGTCATCGTCACACAACGGACACCGACTTCGACCAACCGGCGAGCCATCAACACAAACTCGTTATTCGTCGATGCTCCGTCATACTGGAATTGGTAGGGCTTGCCGTCACCGTACCGGGCGCGAATTTTGGGATCCTCTTTTGAGAGATCCAAGGCATCGACAAGCTTGCTCGATGCCAGCACATCGAAGGCTTGCTGTTCATAGGAATCGAGCGCGTCTAACTGACCGGTCGCATCGACATCGCGTCGCAGCCGATCGACACTCTGCAGCAATTGCTTGCGATCACCCAGGCGGTCGGTCGTGATGCCATTCAGCTTCATGTCGGCAATGCCCTGGCCTTCAGGCTTGAACGGGGCATAGGTTTGGCCCAAGAAGCCGGGTGTGCCGGGATCTCGCCAGACTCCGGCGGTCACCATCCCCACGTACGGCGGCACGCTCTTATCGGCCGGTCCCTGCAACTTGTGCAGCACACTTCCCAATGCCGGGTGACCGCCCATCGACCGCAACTCGGCGTGACGAAAGCCGGTCATGCACTGGAACGAGTTGTGACGTCCCTCGCAGCCGACCACGGCTCGTAACACGGCGGACTTGTCCATGATCTGAGCGATCTTGGGGAAGCACTCGCCGATCTGAATGCCCGAGACGTTCGTTGCGATGGGATTGAACGGACCGCGGATCTCTTTGGGAGCCTCGGTCTTGATTTCCCACATGTCCTGGTGCGGAGGCCCACCGCCGAGGAAGATATTGATGACGGCCTTGTGACCCAACTTCGAACCATTCGCCGCCTCGGCACGGTAGATATCGGCCAAGTTCAAGCCGGCGGCTCCCACGCCCAAGGCCCCGATCTTGAGGAACCCGCGCCGCGAAACGCCGTCACAGTATCCACTACGAGAAGACTTTGCGCCGAGAATTGTCAGCATGGAATGTCTCCGGTGAGATTGAAGTCGTGAAACGTGAAACTATTTTCTAGGCAATGGGCGTTGGTGTCAAGTTGGGTGCGTTCCTAAGTTAGGATGTCGCTAATCGGTCGTCCGCCGTGCGCGATTTCGATGGGGCGGCCGAGTTGGTCGGGGACGCGCATGGCCGGGTTGATTCCCAAGCAGTGATAGATCGAACCGCAGATGTCTCCGGTGCTGACTGGGTTTGCGGCGATGTAGGCGGCGTGTTCGTCGGAGGCTCCGTAGACTGTCCCGCCCCGGATGCCGGCTCCACTGAAGAGGACCGAATAACAGTAAGTCCAGTGGTCACGACCGGCGTTCTTGTTGTGTTTTGGAGTACGGCCAAAGTCGCTCATCACGATGACCAGAGTCTCATCGAGCATTCCGCGGCTTTCGAGATCCTGCATCAACGCGTTGTAGGTCAGGTCGAGCACTGGCAGGTTGTAGTTTCTGAGGATGCCTTCATTGCGCTTGTGAGTGTCCCAGCATTCGTACTGCAGCTTCAATCGTTCGTAGTAACAGTCCCAAGTCACGTTGATGAATCGTACGCCGGTTTCGACTAGGCGGCGTGCAATCAAGGCACTTGAACCGAACAGTGTCCGACCGTAACGATCGCGTAGCTTCGGGTCTTCCTGTTCCAGGTCGAACGCGTCTCGCACGGCCGAGGACGTCAGGATTCCCCAGGCCCGTTCTGATTGCTTGTTGAAAGACTCGGTCGCCCGTGACTCGCCCACCACGCGTCGTTGGCCGTCGAGTTGATCGAGCAGGCTTTGGCGTTTGGAAAGGCGATCGACGGTGATGCCGTCCGAGAGTTTACTATGCGGGATGCGGGGCTCGCCGCGCAACACCTGCGAGTGGTACGGCTTGTCGGGCGGATTGTCGACATAAGGCGAACACTCGGTGAACAGCGGGTCGAATCGCTTGCCCAAGAATCCGGCGTAAGGACCGGGCCGGTGAATCGACTGGCCCCAGCCCAAGTAGCAGGGCATGTAAACATAGTCGGGTGAGTTTGGTTTGGGATTCACGTATTCGCAGATCGAACCCATGCTCGGTGGATAGAAATCCTCGGTGATGGTGATGCTGGGCAGCTTGCGTTCATAGCCGGTGTAGCTGGGCAGCGTGTTGTGGCAACCGCTGTCGTGCCCGACCGAACGGACGATGGCCGAACGATGCATCCAGCGGGCCGACTTCGGCATCATCTCGGAGATTTCGATTCCCGGGGTACTGGTCGCGATCGGTTGAAACGGGCCGCGGATGTTTTCGGGAGCCTTGGGTTTCAGGTCGTACATGTCCTGCGTGGGAGCGCCACCCAGAAGGTACAACACAATGACGCTTTTGGCTTTACCGCTTCCGGCCAGTGGTTCGTCGGTGGCTTCCGCGGCCAACAACTGCGGCAGCGTGAAGCCGCCTCCCAGCGCTGTGAGTGCTCCGGCGGTGAGCGTTTCACGTCGAGTGATTCCGTCGCAACAACGACGGGCGCTTCCCAACATTGTCAGCATGGCAACTCCTCCACTCAAGTAGGTTGTATCGTACCCGAGGTCGACAACCAGCGGAAGGCAATCGTCCGGTCACACCGGTCACAGGCACGTCCAGCCGCCATCGATCATCAGGTTTGTTCCTGTGACATACTCGGAAGCATCGGAAGCCAGATAAACCACCGCGCCCTTGATGTCGTCGTTTTCCAGCATGCGGCCGATGGGAACTCGTTTGGTGTATTCTTCCACGAACGGGCCCGGTTGATTGTTGAAGTAACCGCCCGGACTGATGCAATTTGCACGCACGCCTTGTTTGCCGTAATAGCACGCCAAGTAACGAGTGAAGTTAATCATTCCGGCCTTCACGAAGTTATAAGTTGGCGGCTGCTGCATATCGGTGCCCAAATAGATGTTGGGATCGTTCGCAACGACACCGTAGATACTTGAAATGTTGATGATCGAACCGCGATTCTGTTTCACCATGCCGGGAATGAAAGCCCGACAGATTTCGAGCAGACCAGTGAAATCACCTGCCGCGCTGATAGCAGATTGTTCGGCGGTCTGTTCCTCGAATCCGCCGCCGGCGTGTCCGTCGCGAGCGAGCGCACTGTTGACGAGAACATCCAGCCGCCCGAATTGCTCAATGACCTGATCATGTAATCGGCCAATCGAGTCGACATCGCCAATGTCAAACTGCATTCCGTGAGCATCGTAGCCTTGTTCTCGAAGCGATGCCGCGAATTCTTCATTCCGTTGCAATGACCGCGAAGCTGTGATGACGGTTGCGCCGGCTTCGGCCAGACCTTCGCTCAGGCTGCTGCCGAATTGCGGGCCTGATCCGGCAGTGACCAGAGCGATTCGGTCCTTCAGCGAAAACTTCTCAAGTATCGACATTTCCTATTCCTCTTTTTTGATGAATTGACAATTATGGCTTTGTGAAATGCAAGTTAGGGCTAACCCGGATTATTCAGGCGAGCGGTAGGCGTTAGCCTTCCGACAACGATGCTCAGGGTTTGCCGGCAAGCTGACGCATGCCGCTCGCCAACACTGTGTATTTCGAGACTTTGGCGGA
>CAUZVF010000519.1:0-5052 GCA_963582955.1 Planctomycetota bacterium | reverse complement strand
ATATTTCTAGGTCTCTTTGCATCGTCACGCTGCTGTTTCAATTGGTGTTGATGACATCGGCATTGGCGGCCGAGAAGGACAAGCCCAAGGCAAACGGTGACAAACAAGACAAAGCCGAGACTCGTGACGCCAAAGTCCGCGCGATCACTCTGAAAGTCCCCAAATCATGGAAACAAACCGAGCCCACAAGCCGGCTCCGCGCGGGCCAGTTTGCAATACCGGCAGTCGACGACAAAGGGAAAGACGCTCCGAAGGGCAAGAAGGAAGCTGCCGAATTGGCCATCTACACGTTTTCCGGCGGCGGTGGTGGAGTTGACGCCAACATTCGCCGATGGATTGGCCAGTTCGCGGCGGAAGGCCGCAAAGCGAAAACGACGACCGGTAAATCCAAACTTGGCGATTACGTGCTGGTTGATGTGAAGGGTACCTACAACAAACCAATTGGCCCGCCAATCAGAGGCAAGAAGAAAGCAATGTCCAATGCGCGAATGTTGGCGGTTATCCTCGCCGTTCCGAAGAAGGGCAACTATTTTTTGAAACTCACCGGTGACGAAAAAACCGTGACCAAGGCCGCCAAAGCGTTTCGTGCGTCATTCGGTGCGAACAAGAAGGAAGAGAAAGAATACAAACCTGAAAACTGATTCGTGCTCAACGTTTTTCGATATCCCCCCTCTCGCGAGCAGTTCCGGGAGGGGAGTTTCATTTAGGAATGGTACGGAAACATAATCGGAATTTTAGAACTGTATGGGCTTGTCTGGAGAACAGCAGGCTAAGCAACCTCGCAAAAATAAGTTGATCAATTTCCCCTGCCAGCTGGTCTGGCAGGAAAACAGTTTGAATGGCTAATTACGTCGAACCATTCACCGCTCGACCCCCGTCAGCTCGCCCGACGGGTGAAGCAGTTTCGCCTGCCAAACTCATTCACTTGCCAGACAAGCTGGCAAGGGTCTTGTGGAAGTCGATGTGAATAGTCCTAGCTTTTCAAATTGTTCACCTGCCGCACAAGGCGGCAGGGGTCTGTTGAATTGATCAACTTAATTCTGCGCGGATCCTAGTACTACAGCGCTAAGTCGACCGATTTGGCGAGCGGGGGGCGTTAGCCCCCTGATGCAACGTGAGTTTCCAGCCCGGAATCAGGGGCCTCACGGCCCCCGCTCGCCGACTTAGCGCTGTAGTACTAGTTATGTCTTCGGATCAATACTTGAAAGGTGCCGTGTGACGATCGTGCAACTGCCGGGCTTTCGACAGCTTTTTTGTATCCTTTTCCTTCTCAATACGGTTCCGACGTTCGCGCAGTTTGATGATGACGATGACTTTCCGCCGGGAGTGTTGGCTCGATACTCGGCCGGAAACAGGACGATCGAGCGAATTGATGCCGACATCGCATTTGTGTGGGAAGAGTCCGCTCCCGATCAACGGCTCCCCGCTGGACCATTCACGGCGAATTGGAAAACCCAACTGCTGATTAAGAGGGAAGGTCGCTACCGGTTCCACGCGTACGTCGTCGGCGCGATCGACGTTCGCCTCAATGGGAAAACCGTGCTGAAGGCCGCGGCCAACAAACCCGGATGGGTTTCGGGCAGCGAAATTCAACTTAGTTTCGGCGAAAAACCATTGGAAGTGACATTCCAGAAGACTCAACGTATCGCTCGCGTTCAGCTTTACTGGTCATCCGGCACTCTCACAATCGAACCAGTACCGGCACACGTTCTGTTTCGAGACGGCGGCAATTCCGCGTTGGCGCAGATCGAACGCGGACGCACTCAGTTTCGTTCGCATCGCTGCAACCGCTGTCACCGCCGCGCGGATGATCCCGTCAGTCCCGCGGCACCCGAGTTGTCAACGGTGGCGCATGGAACCAATTTCAATTGGCTCGTCGAGAAGATCTTCAATCCTCAAACCGAAATGCTACACGCGCGGATGCCGTCGTTCGGTTTCTCGAAGGCCGAGGCCGAAGCGATTGCCGCTTTTCTTGTCAGCCAATCCAGTGAGACAAAACTCGATTCGCTGCCGAAATCGAAAAAGGAAGACCGCCGACAAGGCGAAATCCTGTTGCGGTCGGTCGGATGCTTGGCCTGTCACCAAATGGGCGAGTACGGTCGCAAGAGTGAGTTCACTGGTGGCGATCTGTCAAAGATCGCCACCAAACGCAGCCGCGAATGGATCTTCACGTGGCTTGGCCATCCCGAACGGCTCAACCTCGATCATCGAATGCCGGTTTTCAAACTCAGCTCGGCTGAACGCCGGCAACTGGCAATTGCATTGAGCGGCGAATCTCCAAAGAACTTCACGAAACCTGCGTCACCGAACAACGAGCTGATCAAAAAGGGAAAGATGCTGGTGGAATCAGCGCGGTGTGCCGCGTGTCATTCCATTGCGAAGATGAAACCAAATCTCGACGGAGTCTCGGACTTGTCAAAGTCGGTCGAGAACTGGTCGGATTCTTGCCTTGCGGAAACGGCAAACCGAAAAAAGTTTCGGCCTTCGTACAAGACGACTGACCGCAAATCAATCAAAGCGTTCGTCGAATCGCGGCTTGGGCAGCTTGCACCTGAAAGCCGTTTCGCGCGAGGGCAGCGCGTGATGGAAGAACGCAATTGTCTGGCGTGCCACGAGCGAGGACTTGCCAAGGGAATCGTCGCCACGGCGGGAACGATGTCGCGTGTTGATGCTGATCTCAGAGGACAAAGCCAGGGACTGATCCCGCCCAATCTCTCGGCCGTCGGCGATAAATACCTCGACAACGCATTGGTAACAGCCGTCAGCGGCGAGCAGAAAAGTGTTCGCTTGCCTTGGCTGCGAGTCCGAATGCCTCGGTTCAATCACGACAAAGCTGACAAGTCCGCGCTAATGCATTATTTGCAGGGACATGACCGCATTCCCGACGGCGCGCCGGCTTCGATTTCCGTGCCGGATGAATCGCAGAAGCCCAGCGACGAACAAAATCTGGTCATTGGACATACCCTCGTCGGCGCGACAGGATTCAGTTGCATCGCGTGTCACACGGTCGGCGAGTACGAGCCACGCAACGTCGCGTTGGGAACTCGCGGATCCGACTTGATGAATCTGAAAGGCACGATGCGCAAGGAGTACTTCCTGCGGTGGACTCGTTCGCCCTTACGCATTGTTCCCGGCATGGAAATGCCGTCGTACACGAAACCCGTTCCTGGGATTCTGGCGGCCAACGTTGACGCTCAACTGAATGCGATGTGGAACGCGCTGAACGACCCGCGATTCAAGCCGCCCACGAATCCATCGGTGGTCGAACAGTTTTTCACGGTCAAAGACGACGAACTACCGCGCATTGTCCGCGATGTATTCACCAATCCCAAAGAAAACGGCGGTGGTTACGTTGCCCGTGCATTCGCGGTCGGCCTGAACAACGGACACAACCTGCTGATCGACCTCGACACGTTCGCTCTGCGGCAATGGACGTTTGGAGATTTCGCGCGGCAGCGGACCGCCGGCAAGAGCTGGTATTGGGACATGGCGGGGATCCCCATCATTTCCGGCTTTCAGTCCGAATCCGACTTCGCGGTCCGAAAGCAAGGCTCGAAAGACGCCAAGTTGATTCTTCCAAGAGTTGAATACGGGACGAACGGGCGAACGGTTGGTTATGCACCTGATGGCGAAAGAGTCGTCTTGCGATACGTCGTCATTTTTCCAATCGACGGTGCGGTCAAGTCACTGGAATTCACCGAGGAGATTCGGCCGATCAATTCGAAAGGGCGCAAGGGTTGGGAGCGGCTTGTGGTCGCACGTGATCCGATTCCCAAAGGCTATGAAGTGTTGATTTCTCGACCGACGTCGCAACACGTGATTGGATCGCCGACAATCGAGGTGACGGATAATGATTCGGCGCGCTGGCAGTCATTCGAGGAATTGCCGGCGCGTGAATACGTCACAATGACGGCAGACAAGCCGGGAACCGTATTTGGCCCTTCGCGTCGTCGAGTGACGTTGCACTACACCTGCTCGTTGCAGCCCGAGGCCGGTCAACTAAAGCCGATCAAGCCGACGCAACCGCCAAAGTCTCAGACGATTACGAGTTCTCCAGGATTCGACGGCATGCAATTGCCGTTTGCGGAATCGATCATGCCTACCGCCATCACTTGGCGAGCTGACGGGACGCTGGCATTTGCGTCGCTGAAAGGAAATATCTATACGGCTCACGACAGTGACGCGGACGATCTCGAAGACCGGTTACATGTGTTCGAGGAAGGGCTCTCGGCACCGTACGGAATCATTGCCGACGCCGACGATCTGATTGTCTCTCACAAACCGGAACTTCTGCGTCTACAAGACCGGGACGGTGACGGGCGAGCGGATACGCGCAAGGTGTTCGCCACGGGGTGGGGTTTCAACGACAACTATCACGATTGGGTGTGTGGTATTGCCCGTGATTCGCACGGCAATCTGTTTATCGGATTGGGCAGCAACTACGCTCAGAAGGAGCGGCCAAAAGAGTATTCGCGGTGGCGTGGCAAAGTGTTGCGGATCGATCCCAAAGGCAAGATCACTCCGTTCGGCCATGCGTTTCGTTATCCAACGGGCTTGGCAATCGACTCGAAGGACCGCTTGTTTGTGTCCGACAATCAAGGAGTGCAAAACACTTTCAACGAGATTAACTGGATTCGCGAAGGCCATCACTTCGGCGTGCCGAGTTATCACGAACGAAACATCAAAGTCGAGGCACATCGGCCAGCGATTCAAGTGCCGCATCCCATGACACGCAGCGTTAACGGCCTGTTCTTTTTGCCCGATGACTTTGCTTTCAAGCAGATCGCCGGACACGGAATCGGTTGCGAGTACAACGGCCGGTTCCTGATCCGATTTACGTATCAAGAAGTCGGCGATTCAATTCAGGGAGCGACGTATTACTTTACGAAACCCGACTATCCGAAACCGGACGAAAACTTTCTGGGTCCGCTGTGCGGAGCGGTCAGTCCCGACGGCGACATCTACATCGGCAGCATCCACGACAGCGGCTGGCTGGGCGGACGCAACACGGGCAGCATCGTCCGGCTCCGCCCGAATGGAAATCTGCCCAAC
>CAUZVF010000518.1:0-5054 GCA_963582955.1 Planctomycetota bacterium | reverse complement strand
AGGCGATACAGCCGATCGCCGGATGTTCCAGTGCCGTCGTCCGCTTGTAGCCGGTGTGCAGGAAGTACTTCGCGTCGTAATGGCCGTTGATCTCGGTGCTCATCGACCGCACGAGCGCCAGGTCCTCCATCGACTGGGCCAACTGAGGCAGATGTTCGACGATGTGAATGCCCGGCACCGAGGTCGGCTTCGGCGGAAACTCGCCCTTGGGTTTCGGGTCGAAAGTGTGCTGCTGGCTGGGACCTCCATCCATCCACAGCAGGATGCACGACTTGCCCCGGGGCTGCTGGATCGCCGTGTCCGCCAGCGCTTCGAACCACGGCACCGAGACGCCCGAAAGCAGACCGGCGGCCGACAGCCTCAGCCAGTCGCGCCGCTTGAGAGTTGGTTTAGATTTCATAGCCGTCCTTTCATGCCCAAATTCGAAGCACGCCCAAATTTCGAAGCACGAATCTCGAAATCCGAAACAAATCCAAAACTCCAAATTCAAATATCAAAACTTCAGGATGTCCATTCGGTCGTTTGGGACATTTGGATTTATCATTTCGAATTTGTTTCGGATTTCGTGCTTCGGATTTACCTCACCGTATTTCGTGCTTCGGATTTCGGACCTATCTCACCAGCAGGAATTCACTCCGATTCACCAGCATCCACAAGACGCCGTCAAAAGCCTTGGCCTGGTCCTTGGCCTTGCAGACGTATTCCTTGGCCTCGGCCGTCTCCTCGTCGGTCGGCCGTCGCGATAGTGTACTCAGGTAGAGCCATTCAATCGTCTGCTCGGGCGTGGCCTTGGAAATCTGTTTCTGGAACTCGTCGAGTGCCTTGCTGCGATCCAGCAGGCGGGGGTGGTTGATCATCGTCAGCATCTGGGCGATGCCATGAGTGAAGTCGGTGGCGTCGTCCTCGTTGGTCCCGAACTGCCTTTGGAACTCGAGCCAGGCATCGCCGATCGGGGCGGCCATCCCGACCTTGCTGTCTGCCGAACTGGTTCGCAGGTCGAGTTTCGGGTCGCCGTAGGCTCGTTTCAGCGAATCGAAGAGCATGTCGGCCGTCATCAGCCGCATCGGCATGCGACCGAAGGCTGTCGTCAGGACACTCCGTGTCTGACCATCCGTATCGGCTGCGGTGTTGGCTGTCATTTGTGTGGTTCGCTGGTAGGTCTGCGAGTTGCATACGCAGCGGAACAGGTGCTTGATGTCGTAGCCGGACGCCGTGAACTCGTTGGCCAACAGCTTGATCAACCCCGGATGCGAGGGCGGGTTGAGTTCCCGGAAGTCGTCGATCGGGTTGACGATCCCGCGGGAGAACAGTGAGAACCACACGCGGTTGGCGAACGAGCGGGCAAAGTAGCGGTTGTCCTTTGCGGTCAGCCACTCGGCGAAGGGCTTGCGGAGGTCGCCGTCCTTGGTAGCCTGAAACGTGTCGCCGCCCAAGAAGGCCGCCTTGATAGTCGTGCCCACGTTTTTGAACGCCGAGCCGGGAATCGCGATTTCGCCTGGCGTCTTGCTGGTCCCCTTGCCCACTTCGATCTTCTTGAAGTCGCCTTGCGATCGCCCGAAGAAGGCCGCCAGTCCCCAGTGCTCCTGCTGCGACCACGCGCGGTACGGGTCGTCGTGGCAGCGGGCACACTGTAGCTGGACGCCCATGAACAGCGAGGCGACGGCCCGGGCGGTTCCGTCGGCGGTCGTCTTGCCGCCCTGGCCAACCAGCCCGTAAAAAATGACCTGGGGGTTTTGCTTGATCTCACCCTGAACAGTCAGAATGTCGCGGGTGATCCGATCCCACGGCTCGCCAGCGGCGGCCTTCTTGCCCAGCCACTGTCCAAATGCCCGTGCCTCGGAATAGGGCTGCGTACCGGCGTTCCCGCCCGAGGGCAATTCCGGCGGGCAGACCCAGTCGCGCCACGTTCGCCCGAATTGCTCACCAAATTCAGACATCCCCAGCAGCTTGTCGATCAGCTTGGTCCGCCTGTCGGCGTCCTTGCTGTCGAGGTACTCGGCGGCCTGTTCGGCCGTGGGCACGCATCCCGTCAGATCGAGCGTGACCCGCCGCAGGAACTCGGCCTCATCGGCGATCGCGACCGGCTTCAGCCCGGCGGCCTTCAAGAAGCCGCCGATGTGCTGATCCACCGCGTTGGCAACCTCTTTCGGCGTGTGGACTTCGGACCCCGGCAGCAGGGAATCGACGTTTTTCTGCCGCTGGTACACGGTCGGTAGCCCGGCGTTGATCCAGGCCTTGATCAGCGCCTTGTCTCCGGCAGAGAGCTTCTCCCGGTCATCTCCCGCCGGCATCTCGTCGCTGGCGATTTGTTTCCAGAGTCGACTGCGGTCAGCGTGGCGCGACTCGATTGCCGGACCGGACTCGCCTCCCTTGAGCATCCCCGGCAAAGTGCGGAGATCCAGCCCGGCCTCCCGGCGGAGACCTCCATGACAACCCATGCAGTTCTTCGTGAGAATCGGGAGCACGTCCCGCTCAAGGAGCGGTTCATCCGCAGCCGCAACCAGCGGCGTCACGACGGTGAGCAGTCCTGCAGCCAGCAGGCCGGCGATGTCCGTTGATCGGCGAGCGAACATTGGCACCTCTGGCAGAAACGGCGGACGGCTCTCAGCCCGACAAGGCGATCAGTCGAGTTTCAAGTAGGGCAAACGATGGTGGTGGGGCGTCGATCGGTCAGGGCTGCTACGACAACGGCAGTGGCTAGGACGCGAGACACCGATGATACCCGCCTCGACCGAGCATTGGTAGCCACGCGAGCATCGGGAACCAGGTGTGCTGACAGACCTCACAGTCTTTAACTTGCCACACAGTTTGACAGGCCATAGAATTAAGTGCCCTGTTCGAAGCGAAGTCTCTCCCACCCGATGCTTTGAAATGGAGCCCGCCCGTTGCCAACTGCAACCCGAAAGCCGTCGTCCATGCTGTGGTCACGTGTCTTTTCTGCGATCGCCGGTCTGTCTGCCATCGGTCACACCATCGATGATGTTCCTGCCGAGGAGCCGGCACCGGTGCACTTCAAGTCGATCACCGTCGGACCGAAGACGGTTCGACTTGTGGGGCCGAACGGCCTGCGCGGGCTGCTGGTCCACGGGGTGCGTGAGGACGGACGCATCGTCGACCTCACGCATCGCGTCAGTTACCGCTCCACGGCGCCTGAACGGTTTACGGTCAATGCACAGGGCGTCGCCGCCGCAGTCGCCGACGGTGCAGGCGAAATCGAGATTATGTTCGACGGCCGGACTCTGTCGGCGCCGGTTCAGGTGGAACAGACGCAGGTTCCGCATCGGCCTCACTTCGAAATCGATGTGATCCCGATTCTCAGCAAGTACGGCTGCAACTCGTCGGGGTGTCACGGCAAAGCGGAAGGCCAGAACGGGTTCAAACTCTCCGTGTTCGGGTTTGATCCACAGGCCGATTACGACTCGCTGACGAAAGAAGGCCGCGGTCGCCGGACGTTTTCGCCGGACCCCGACGCCAGCCTGCTGCTCACCAAGATTTCCGGTCAGTCTCCGCACGGCGGCGGCATCCGGCTGACCCGCCGATCACGCGAATACAACGTGCTCAGAAGCTGGATCGCCGCGGGAACAACCCGGGGTGAGCCGAATGCGGCGCGGGTTGTCGAGATTCGCATCTCGCCAGGCGAGCGGATCATTGATGCGGATTCCCGCCAGCAGCTCAGGGTCATGGCGTATTACAGCGACGGCCGGGAACTCGACGTTACGCAGATCGCGAAATTCCAGTCCAACAACGAGGGGCTGGCGGCGGTCGATCAAGACGGGCTGGTTCAGATTGGCAAGGTGCCCGGCCAGGTCGCCGTCATGGCCACATTCGCCGGAGCTGTCGACACGTTTCAGGCTCTGATCCCGCGGAAACAGACGATCAAGATCAAAGAGTATCCCGAACTGCCGGAGTACAACTTCATCGATCGCCTGGTGCATGCCCGGCTGCGGAAACTCAACATCATTCCGTCCGGGCTGGCCGACGATGCCGAGTTCATGCGGCGTGCGTATCTTGGGATCATCGGGACGCTGCCCACCGCGGCCAAGGCGCGTGAATTCCTGGCGGATTCGCGCGACGACAAACGCGGCCGGTTGGTCGATGCTCTGCTCGGGCGGACCGAGTACGCGGATTACTGGGCACTCAAATGGGCCGATCTGCTGCGCGTCGACCGGCGGGCACTCGGTCACAAACGGGCCCGCGCCTATTACGGGTGGATTCGAGACAGCTTTGCCGCGAACAGGAGACACGATCAGTTCGTGCGCGACATCTTAACACTCAAGGGAAACATCAAGGATTCCCCGCAGCGAAACTTCTACAGCGTGTTTGGCGGCAAACTGGCCAGCAACACGTCGCAGATTTTTCTCGGCATCCGCATTGAGTGCGCTCAGTGTCACCATCACCCGTTCGACCGCTGGAGCCAGACCGACTACTACGGCATGTCGGCGTTCTTTCAGCAGGTTAATCGCAAGGGCACGCCGCGCGGGGAAATCATGACCGCCGCCGGCAATCCCGCGACAAAACACCCGCGGACCGGCGCAACGATTCACGCTTACGCGCTGGGAACCGAAATGCCCAAAGCTTCGCCCGAGGGCGATCGGCGAGAAGTGCTGGCCGACTGGATGACCTCACCCGACAACCCCTGGTTTGCCCGCAATCTGGCAAACCGGATGTGGGCGCATCTGATGGGACGCGGCCTGGTCGAGCCGGTCGACGACGTCCGCGACACGAATCCGCCCACCAATCCGGAACTGCTCGATGCACTCGCACAGAGTTTCATCGATTCGGGCTACGACACGCAGGGGCTGATTCGGACAATCACGGCTTCGTTCGCGTATCAGCGTTCCTCCCGTCCCAGCGAGACCAATGCCCAGGACGAACAGAATTACTCGCGGGCTCTGCTCAAGCGGATGGATGCGGAGGTGCTGCTCGATGCGATCTGCCAAGTCACCGGCGTCGACGACAAGTTCCGCGGAGTCCCGCATGGCTACCGGGCCATCCAGCTCTGGGACAGCGAGGTGGATCACTACTTCCTGAAACTGTTCGGCCGACCCACGCGA
>CAUZVF010000517.1:0-5057 GCA_963582955.1 Planctomycetota bacterium | reverse complement strand
AAATGCCGCGTGCGCCAACGTTCTCGGCAAGCTTGACGTCGCAAGGATGATCGCCGATGACATACGACCGCTGAAGATCAACGCGATGCTTTTCGGCTGCCTTGCAGAGAAAGTATGGGTTCGGCTTGATGCACATGCAATTGTCGGATCGTTTGTGCGGGCACCAATAGACCTCGGTAATCGTCACGCCGGAGCTGGCCAGTTGCTTCACGACATGATTATTGACTTCTTCCACTTCTGCAGACGTCAGTGCGCCCTCTGCGACCCCCGCTTGATTGCTGACGATAAACAGCAGATCGTCCTGTTGCAGCAGCCACAGCGATGCCATGGTGTCCGGGAAGAAGCTCACATCCGCGGCCCGCCGAATGTTCCCGCGATCTTCGATCAAGGTGCCGTCGCGATCGAGAAACACCGCGGGCCGACGCTCCGTCTTGACCACGTCATTCATTCCGTGCATGGGGCAATTCCTGAACTTTGCTCGACCTGTTTCAGTGTCGCTTGCTTCCGCTTGCGTTCGAAGACTTCCTCACGGTCGACCGAGACATGGTCGGGATCCTGAATGCCCAGCCACACCCTGCCTGTTTTGACTTCGTTGACTTGCAGGATGATGCTATCGCCAATGCAGATGGCCTCGCCCTTACGTCTCGTGAGCACAAGCATGTGAATCCGCTTTCTGGTTCACGCCAACAATCTCAAACGGATGGCGCTGCCGGTTCTTCTTCCTCCGGGTCGTGGTTCTCAGATCGTCGAGCGGAACGTCTGACGGTACGCCCGTGATCGAGTGCGTCTTTGAGTCGCTTCATGCTGCGTCCTCGGCAGCATGAGGAAATATGCCCTCGACAAATGGCAGCAACGTCGCGGGAGCGTTCGGTTTTTCGAGAATCGCCAGCATCCCGGCAGACACGGTGTCAAGACGTCGCGTTTCAGTCAGGGCAGCGGTTATCAGGATGCCTGCGATGTCTGGTTGAACCTGCCTTAGACGCAGAAACAGATCGATGCCGGGCATGTCGTAGTCGGTAATCAGAAGGTCAAATGATTTCTGCTTCGCGAGCAAAAGAGCAGTGGCACCGTCAAGTGCAACGTCCGCAGTGAAGCCCTGAACCGAGAGATACGCTGTCAGAGACTCAAGGAACATGTCATGCTCATCGACCAGCAGGATGCGAGCGTTTGGCATAGGAACTATCTGATTCCGTTCAGGGATGATGTATTACGAGAAACACCGGCACGCGGCGATCCAAGTTCAGGCAGCGCTTTCCTGACCGGCTTTGCCGCTTCCGTGCGAGCGAGTGCGAAAGTTGGCATGTAGCGAGTCCCAGTCGATGACCAACGTTCCGCCGGTTGCTTCATGCTGTTTGCCCCAGCTCATCAGCAGATCGAGGCAGGCATGATCAATATGAGCCAGACTCTCAAAGTCGACGTGAAGCTCAGAACCGGTGGGAACACGGTCGAGTGCGTCGGCCAACCGCGGCAGACGGATGAACGTTGCTGAGCCGATCAGTTTCAGCACAGATCGGTTGCTGTCCGATTCGACATCAAGATGTGCTTGCAAATACGAAAACTTGTGCAGAAGCTTCACTGCCGAAAAAACGATGCCGGTGATGACCCCGGTCAGCAGGTCCGTGCAGACAATCGTGATCAGAGTGGCCGCGTAAATGGCCAATTCTCCCCAGCCATATTTTTGCAACTCTTTGATCGCCTTGACGTTGATCAGTTTGTAGCCGATGTAAACCAGCATGCCCGCCAGTGCCGCTGTGGGGATCATTCGCAGCAGAAAGGATAGCAGTGCCACAAAGACCAGCAGCCACACGCCGTGTAGAATCGTTGACAGACGTGTCTTCCCCCCTGCTTCGACATTGGCCGAGCTTCGCACAATCACCCCCGTCATCGGCAACGCGCCGACGAAGCCGCAGATCATGTTGCCAACTCCCTGAGCGGCCAGTTCTCTGTCATAATTCGTACGGGGGCCGGACTGCATCTGGTCAACCGCCGTCGCGCAGAGCAGTGTTTCGGCACTGGCCACGACCGCCACCAGAACACCCGCTTGAATGACAGCGCCCAACGGCACGGATTGGAGTACGGACAGCGACGGGAAGTGAATTTCGCTCCACAGATTGTCTGGCACTTCCACGTAGAGGACGGGCAGCTTCAGAACCGCTGTCGCAGCGGTGGCGACGACAACGGCCACCAACGGTGCTGGAACAAGCTTCAGTTTCGCGGGAACGACGACCTTCCAAAGCACCAACGCAAGGATCGTCAAGAAGCCGATCTTGGCTGCCCAATCATGATTCTTCAACTCGCCCAACACTGTTTCCAGACCGTGCTGAACGTCGGCTTGTGACGTTCGCACTCCTTCGGCATGACCCTTCTGCAAATCGCCGAGCGCGATCCGGGCTTGTTCCAATGACTGATCCGTTGCGTGTTTCAACGCGGCGGGATCACGAACGGTTTCGGAGACTCCCTGCGAATCAAGTCGTTCAACGAGGACAGCAAGTTGCGTGGACAACTCCTGCTGCTTCGCGGCCAAAGGTTCAAGTTGCAACTTATCAGGTAGTGGTGAGTCCCGATGGTGAGCCGCATCGTCGTGCTCTGCATCGTGGGGCGTTATCGGAATCTGTTCCGCCGCCAACTCGCGAAGTTGCACCTGCTGCTCGTGCAACGCGCCGAATTGTTGAAGCAAGTCTCGCCGAGACGTTCGTTCCTCCACGGTGCCCAATTCGGGCATCGGCAAACCCTTTTGAATTGCTTCCGGAATCGACACCAGATTCTGGATGCCGTTCCCTTTGGGCGTGTCATCGACCATGACATGAAACTGGCTCGACAGGATCAACACGCCGATTCCGGCCAACATGCCGTGGATGACCGCGGGCGAGACGGCTCGGAACACGCGACCGTAACGCAGCAAGCCTGCGGCCAATTGCAAAGCGCCACCAATCAAGACGGCGATCCCAAGCACTTCCAGTCCATGATGCTGCACAATATCGTAGACAATAACCGTCAAACCGGCTGCCGGACCGCTGACTTGAAGCGGGGCGCCAGCAATCCAGCCGACGACAAGACCACCGACTATCCCGGTGATGAGTCCTGCCGCGACCGGCACGCCGGATGCAATGGCGATTCCCATACAAAGTGGCAAAGCCACAAGGAAGACGACAACCGATGCCAGAAAGTCCTGCCTGGGAGCTGACAGCAGGCCGCCGGCTCCTGGTGTTTCGCTTCCGGTTTCCTGAGCATTGGGTTCGCGATTCATATTTGATTCCGTAAAAAATGGTTAATCTGATGCGGTGGGCGTTGCTGCTGGTTCCGAGGTCTCGGCGAACGCAACACACTCGCCAACACGCAGCGTGACGAAAACGAAGTTCCGCGTTGTTTGCATCTGATCTTGAACTTCGAGCTGATCGCAGGACTCTGCGATGCGGACACGCGGGGCGTCCACATCCAGGTCTGCGGTGTTTCCGTGGAGGGCGTCGAGAGTTACACGCATCGTCACGTCATGACTCGTCTGGCACCCCACAATGTGTAGACCTGATTGCGTTGTGACGCTGAGGCGAATCGTGTCCGGCTGCAGGGAAAGCACACGAATCCATGTGCTCTCTGCCATGACAATCGTTTGGTATGGGGCGACCCGAATCATGACGACTCTCCTGCCGCTCCTGCTTGAAAGGCCTTCGAGCCGGTCTGAACAGGCGATCCACATTTCCAATTCATGACGATGTACCCTAGATGGGTGACAACTCGCGGCTTGCCGATGGAACTGTGAAGCTCGTTCCTTCAATGGGAACGAACTGGCCATCTTGCGGGTGGTAGCCGAAGACTTGCCCTGTCTCGAACTTGTACACCCAGCCGTGAAGGTTCAACGCCTTCCTGCCCAACGCCGCAGCGACAGTCGGATGCGTTCGCAGGTGCTCAAGCTGGACGAGCACATTTTCTTCCACCGTCGCCGTCAGACGTGCGGCGGCGTCGGTAATGTGAGCGTAGTTCTCCTCGATAATCCGCTGCGTCGATTCCGCATGGCACAGCCAGGAACGAACAGCCGGTAGCTTCTCCAGCGTTGGTTGATCAAGCAGGCCCCCCATCGCTCCACAGTGTGAATGGCCACAGATGATGATGTCTTTGACTCCTAGCACGCTGACTGCGTATTCGATCGTCGCGGCTTCGCCCCCTTCGACGGCTCCATACGGCGGGACAATGTTGCCGGCGTTTCGCAGAATGAACAGCTCGCCCGGTTCTGTCTGAGTGAGCAGATTGGGATTGATGCGAGAATCCGAGCAGGTGATGAACAACGCCAGCGGATGTTGGTCATCGACCAATCCTTCAAACAAACCCTGCTTGGAACTGAACACACCGTTCTGGAACTGGTGAATACCTTCAACGAGCTTCTGCATAAGAATGATCTCCACGGGCCGTGTCGGCGCAGGAGGTGTTCGCTCAGGAATCCTCAGGAACACGACCGGCGCAGTGTCGGCGAGAAACGTGAATCTGGCTGACAGACGCAACGGCCGAGAACAATTCACTCAGCCGGCGCGAACGATCACCTCAAAGGTGGTCAGAAACACGACATCCAGCGAGTGGCGCAGCCTAAACCAGCAAAGGTGCGCGCAGGCCATTGGCAAGCTGATGGCCGACGATCGCTAGCGGGCGACGGTCGTTTGAAGTGACTGGGTGAGGCCGAACGCCGGTCTCATGAGGCCGATGGCGTTCACTGCGGCGTTGATCCTTCGAGCGGCGGTGTGCCGAAGACCAAACAACCGATTCTTCCTCAGAGCTCTCCCCGTCCTTTTGACAGGGACATTCCCGCTCAGCCGATTCCGACAACACGCCAAGCTGGGGAAGCGGTAAGAAGGCGAACGCGCAAAGACAGGCCGACACAGTTACGAGCCGTGACAAAGTCAGCCGTGTTGTCGATCGTACTCTGAGTGCCATCAACGCCTTCCATTTCGGAACCCCGAGAAGCTTGCCGCAGTTTCACAAACAGGGATTGGATCAGGATAGACCATAAAGTTGTACGAGAATTCGAGAAAAGTGTCAAATCTAAATTCGCCGCCTGAGAGAAAGATTCA
>CAUZVF010000516.1:0-5058 GCA_963582955.1 Planctomycetota bacterium | reverse complement strand
GAAGAACTGAATCCCTAAGTCGCATGTCAGACTTCAATCCCGTTGAACTCATGATTTGCTCAGCCGCCCGGCTGTTGGAAGACGGAGTGATCGTCGTCGTCGGCACGGGTGCGCCGTGTGCGGCGGCCATGTTGGCACAGCGAACAACGGCTCCGAATCTGACGCTCGTCTTCGAAGCCGGAGGTATCGGGCCACAATTGCCACGTATGCCGATCAGCGTTGGTGATTCGCGCACGTTTTACCGCGGGCTGATGGCAACCAGCATGGCCGACGTCATGGAAACTTGTCAGCGCGGCATGGCCGATTACACGTTCTTAGGCGGTGCCCAGATCGACAAGTACGGCAACCTGAATTCAACGATGATCGGCGACGACTACAAGCATCCCACCGTCCGCTTCCCCGGCAGTGGCGGAGCGAACGATTTGGGATCGCTCTGTTGGCGGATTCTGATCATGACACCACACGACCGCCGCCGCTTCGTCGAAAAACTCGATTTCTTGACCACGCCGGGTTTTCTCGACGGCAAAGGATCGCGCGAAGCCGCCGGTCTTCCCGAGGGAACAGGTCCCTACAAAGTGATCACCGATCTCGCGATCCTGGGATTTGATGCCGAGACGAAACGGATGAAAGTCGAGTCGCTGCATCCCGGCGTCACTCTGGACGACGTCCAACAAAACACAGGATTCGAATTGCTGACGATCGATACGATTGCGACAACTCCCGAACCGGAAACCGAGCAACTGCGAATTCTGCGCGAAGAAGTCGACCCGCAGCGTTACGTCATTGGCCGTGCGTCGAATTAGTCTCCCAGCACCGCGACCGTCGAATCACGCATGATGTCGACGATTCGATCGATTTGTGCTTTCGAAGTGACGATCGGCGGTGCGATGCAAAAGACATCGCCGCGGAGACGGCTGAAGAGGCCGCGTTCTTGAGTGGCGGCGTCGATCTTCACGCCGATTTTGTCTTCCGGCGGAAACTCTGCTTTCGTCGACTTGTCTTGCACGTATTCAACGGCAGCCATCATGCCGAGTCCCCGAACTTCGCCGACGTGCGGATGATTGGACAAGGCTGAATCGAGTTGTTTCAGCAAATAGTCACCCTTCTCGGCGGCTTGCGCCGGGAAATCTTCCTGCTCGATGATGTCCAGGTTTCTGAGCGCGATGGCGCATCCGACGGGATGAGAACTGTAGGTGTAGGCGTGCATCCAAACCATGTCGCCGGTATCCAGCACGTTCGCGATTTCGTCGTTGACGCCGATTCCGCCCAATGGGAAGTAACCCGACGTGATTGCTTTGGCGAACTGCATAATGTCGGGCTCGATGCCCCAATGTTCCAATCCAAACCATTTGCCCGTGCGGCCGAAGCCGGTGATGACTTCGTCGGATACCAACAGCACGTCGTACTGGTCGCAAATTTCTCGGATGCGTGGAAAGTAGTCGTCCTGCGGAACAATGACTCCACCGGCTCCTTGAACGGGTTCGGCCAGAAACATCGCCACGGTGTTGGGGCCTTCGCGCAGAATGGCCTGTTCCAATTCATTGGCCGCGGCGATACCTTGGCTCGTTCCGTCCGGAGCCTCATAGCGATAAGGATACGGCGAGGGAATGTGGCTGAAACCCGGAACACGCGGTTCGAACATTGGCCAATAGCTCGCGATGCCCGTGGCACTCATGGCTGCCAACGTCACTCCGTGATAGCCCCATTGCCGCGAGATGACTTTCGTCTTTTCCGGCTTGCCTTTCATCCGCCAGTAATAACGGGCCGTCTTGAATGACGTGTCGCTGGACTCGCCGCCGCCACTCGTGAAGAAGAACCGATTGATCGACGGATATGTCAGACCCGCGATTCGTTCACCCAATGCGATCGCGGTCGGATTCGTGCTGCCGGAGTAACCGGAACAATAGGGAAGTTGTTGCATCTGTTTTGCGGCCGCCTCAACCAATTCGGCTCGGCCGTGGCCCGCGACAACATTCCAAAGTCCCGACAGGCCGTCGATATATTCCTGGCCGTCAATGTCGGTCAAGACGGCTCCTTCGCCCTTGACCCAGACGTGTCCGTGCTCGTGAACGGCGCGGTTGTGCAACGGATGGATCAAATGAGCTTGATCACGAGCCAGCATGTCGGCTTTGTTGGTAACCATGATTTGAGAACCTTTGGTCGAGCGTTTCAGACGAGTCACGAGATTCACATCGAGCGAAACAAAAGACTGTTTGGAGATTCACATCCAGTGCTGTCACCGCTCGCAACGAGGATACGATTCGAAAAGCCGAGATTCAAGGTGTGTTAGTGTGGACTTCTACGAGAGAACATTGCGACAACATTGAGTAAGCTGAAACAAGAATTAGCCGAGGCCGTTCGGGTCTCACGCTAAGGCGCGAAGCCGCTAAGGATTTACCATTGTGAATCTTCGCGGCTTAGCGTCTTCGCGTGCCACATTTCAATTCGAGCAGACAACCATGACCGAGAATGATTTGGGAAAGATCATTATGGATTGTGCTTACCAGGTTCACACAAAGTTGGGTCCCGGCTTGCTGGAATCCGTTTATGAAGTCGTACTCGCTCACGAATTACGGAAACGTGGTTTGCAGGTGGAAAGGCAAGTCGCCGTGCCGATCGTGTACGACGAACTGAAATTCGATGAAGGATTTCGAGCAGACATCATCGTCGAGCAATTGGTTATCTTGGAATTGAAATCTGTCGAAGACGTTCATCCAGTCCATAAGAAGCAACTGCTAACTTACCTGCGACTGGCGGACAAACGACTCGGCTATCTGATTAACTTTGGAGCCGAACTGATCAAGGATGGGATTTCGCGGATTGCAAATGGTGTTGAAGATTGGGCACGCGAAGGCGCTAAGGCGTGAAGATTCAGAATCTGAAATCCTTAGCGTCTTCGCGTGAGAAATTTCGAGAGTTGATCAACATGACCTTACAGCAAACAAGACTCATTCTTAGTTCATCGATCACAATCACCGCACTTTGCGGCGCGGTCTACGGCGAGCAGCCACATCTAGACCGGGCAGTTACACGAATCCGCCAGCAAGTCGGCTGGTTCGGCGAGAAGCCAACGAAATACTCAAAAGAATTCCTCTGCGCGGTGGCAACGATGAACTACGTTCAATCTGAAGTCAGCCCGCTGCGTTACTCGCTGTTGGTACGCGATCGCAAGAAACTGCCAACCAATCCTGAAGAGTACTTGTCATCTCGGGCCGGGATCTGTGGAGGCCAAGTGATGACGTTCCGTGAGATTCTGACTCGGCTGAAAATTCGAAACCGTCCGGTTGAGTTCTATTTGCGAGGCGCCACACCAGCCGAGAACCAGAGTCATATCGGCGCGGACGTCTTCTACGCCGGTGAATGGCATTTCTTCGATATCACCTGGGGAACGTTCTTTCGCCCCCGCGACGGCCGAGCCGACGATGTGTTGTCGATCGACGAGGTGCTGAAAACGGAGAACGTTGCGGAGCTGGCCATCACAAATGCAAGTAACCTTTGGTTTCAACAGTGGACAGCCGCAGGACTGGATCCGTTTGAATACATCAACGCCAGGGAGAAAGACGTTATTGTGGGACGCAACGGCGTCATCAACATTCGGCCAAATATAAATCCCGAGAAGAAGCAAGTCTACACGCCGACACATCAACCGAATTACGTCGGTCGCAACAATCGCTCGTCTGATTACGGTTCTCTCTCGTTCCGACTCGGAGACGTGAACAAGAAAGTCAACCAGTGCACGATCACGATCATTGGTAAGGCGGGCGATGGCTGGCTCGTTGTCCAAGCGAATAGTGGCGAGACCAAAATCGCATTCTCGAAACTCAAGACTGGTGATCAGACAATCGATCTTGCCGACCTCAGCATCGAAGGCGAGTTGCACATTTCCGTCAGTTCTGCGGAACGTCGAGGGATTGGTTACGTCGTGATCAAGCAGATTTCCGTCGAAACGAGTTCACGGCATTAGCACAACGACAACGGCCGCATGCGAAAACATGCGACCGTCGAAGGTGGGCGATACTGGATTCGAACCAGTGACTTCCACCGTGTGAAGGTCTTTGCCGAAATCGGGAAATGCGAAGTTTCAGCGGAAATACTTGTAATTGCAGTATTCAATACCGAACATTCGCGATCAAATCAAGACATTAGAAGTGGTACATGGCCGTTTTTTTGGTACAGGAATTGGTACGAGCGGTGGGGCCAAACTGTGTGATCCATGGATCTGATTGTCAAGAATGTTTCGATCACAGTTACTTCGTGGCCGCTTTCGCTACCGGACAAGCGATCAAGAATGTTGCCGTTGGTGCTTCGACTTGAATCTGAAGGGCGGAGAATTCAGAACACTCTGTCGATGAGAGATTGCTTTCAGTCGTTTTGGTTGCGTTTCCCGCAACGCCGCTGCAACATAATGACAGAACCAATTCGCAACGAATTCTGGCAGCCGAGCATTTCGCAGCATGGTGCGTGCCACACCGAAACTTCGATGAGTCTGGACGGGCCCCTTCTAGCCGCGCCCTCTTGGCAAGGAAACACATACAAGCGAATGAGCGAGATGCAAATTGACCAATAATCGCACTAGAGTTCTCTGGATATCAGGCCGCCCAGCCAATCAGGGGAAGACGTCGTTCAGCGAAGTATTCGAGTGGTGTGCTCGCGAGATCGCTGTCGGTTACGGCTATGCTTCGGGACAAGAGGCGACGGCCCACATTGGACTCGCGAACATGAAAACCGTCGACGTCGAGGTCCTCTTGCCGCACGGCAAAGGGCGTATCGAACGAAAGGGTGTCAAAGCCAATCAGCGTTTGACCATTGAAAAGTGAACAATAGGTTTTGTGTCATGAAAAGAATCTCATCCGCCGCATTCGCGCAGTAAATGGAGTTTGAAATTGAAATACCAACGACATCTGATGCTTGCCTTGATCGCAATGACGACAGTTGAGGTGGTGACAGTTTCACGGACAGGTGAGTTGCTTATTTTGGGTTCCAGAAAGGAGCCTAAGAATGGCGAAGAAGAAACGGTATGTATCAGAGAAACGCGTCCGCCGTCAGTACACCGAGGAG
>CAUZVF010000515.1:0-5058 GCA_963582955.1 Planctomycetota bacterium | reverse complement strand
AAGGACGCTCGGCGTGACTTGATCGAATTGCGAGAAACCGCTGCCCAGTATCCCAACTCGATCGTTGACGCCCGGCTTCCGCGCTGGATGCCGCCGTTGCCATCGCCGTTGCGGTACAAGGTTGAGTCGGTGATTCCCGGTTGGAGAACCTTTGCCATGAACCAGCCGAAACAATCCGGTGTGCGTGACGAATTCCGCGGCCAACAGCGCGTGCTGGCGGTTCAGTTGCAACCCGCGCGTCCGCTGAATCCTGACGCCCCGCAATCACGCGCCGCGCCGAATTGGGTTCCTGATCGCGGAGCCGTCCGCATGTTCCGTTGCGTTGATGTGCCGGAAGATGGAAACCTGACGCTGTCGCTGCGGGCCGGACACGATTCCGGTGCCGCGTGGCGGTTATGCATCGACGCCAACAATCAAGAAGTCGTGCGTCAGGACATCAATGACAAGACGGCCCCCAACGGTTGGAAAGAAATCTCCGTCGATCTGAAAACTTACGCGGGGAAAAACGTGTGGCTGACGGTGGCCCAAGTACCGCTCGATGCCAAACAGCGCCGATTCGCCTACATCCATGAATTGAAACTTGTCCGTTGATCAAGGATGATCGGCTTTCGGCTGCCGTCCTGCCTCAAATTCTTCTCGTCACGCGCCCGTCAAGAGCTCCAAATCCATGCGTCGAACGTTAAGTGCTGGCCGATCAATTGCTGTCAATCAGCCGGAACGCGCTAGCGTCCGGTTCTCCTGCAAACCGTGGGCTAGCGCCCAGCGGCTGATGAATGCGACAGTTGTTGATCGGCCGATGCTAATCTGCATTCCGTTGATACTTGCGTTGTCGGCAGACTGCGTGCTTGCCGAAGGAGAATGGGAAGTCACTCCGGCCAGCGAGCGGGCTCTCGACAAAGGACTGCAGTGGTTGGCTCACAACCAAGGTCCGCAGGGTAATTGGGAATCCAACGACCTGGGACTGGTCGGTTTGGGAGCGTTGGCGTTTCTATCCGACGGACACTTCCCCAGCCGCGGCAAATACGGTGACGTGGTTGAAAAGGCGTTGCAGTACGTCGTCCGCAACGCCAAGCCGTCAGGCGTGTTGAACATTTCAGCCCAACAACGCGACATGTACAACCACGGATTGGCAACGTTTGTGCTGGGACAGGCCTATGGAATGAGCAATGATCCGACGCTGTCCAAGGCACTCAGCCGGTCGCTGTCGGTCATCGCCGACACGCAATCGAATGACGGCGGATGGGACTACCGCGCCCGCCGTACCAGCTACGGCCACGATCTCAGTTTGGTGGTCATGCAAGCCAAAGCACTGCGCAGCGCCGTCGACAGCGGGTTCGAGGTGCGACGTGATGTCATTCAACGAGCGATCGAAAGCGTGCGAAAGAAATACAAAGCATCCAGCGGAATCCGCGATCAAACCGACCCACGCATCAGGGAAGGTCCCGGCCAATTCACTTACGACGGAAACCGCGGCACAATCGCCATGGCGGCTGCCGGAGTTGTCTGTCTCCAAGAATTCGGACAGTACGGCGATTGGCGGATCGAGAAGAACATGGAGTTGATCTCACGCGAAATCAAAAAGCTTGGAACTCCGAAAAAGAACAATCGCCGCGTGGCGTGGGATGCCTACACGTTGTATTACGTCGGCCAGGCCCTCTACCAAGTCGGCGGCGAGTACTGGAAGGAATGTTATCCGGTGCTGCGTGACCATCTGGTGATCAGCCAGTTCGAGAGTCCCGGAAACCCCGCCGAAGACGGATACTGGCGCGATCCGCGATACGTCACCAGCGGCAAACCCTGCCAATTATTCGGCACGTCGGTCGCCTGTTTCATCCTCGCCATGCCCAACCGCTATTTGCCGATTCTGCAGGAAGGAAAAATCGAAAGTTTGAAGCAGCAACTCAAGGAAAAGGGTGCGGATTGACTGATGCGAATGACTCTGTGATGGAAAGTCTCAACTTGTTCAAGAATTCCTGTCGCTCTTGTCGGCTTTAGCCGACAAGAGCGAAGAAACTGAGACCATTGATTCCCAAATAGCTATTCTGATGGGTACCACGTCTTGCCGTTCAGGCAAGGCGTGTCGCGCAGCGACTGGAAACCGTTCTCTCGCTTGCTAAAACCAAGGTCCGCGAGTCGTCACCGGCATGATTTGCGAGTTTTTTTTGGGCTCCGATCGTCGTAGAGCGGTTTCCGGCGGCTGCGCCGCACACTTTGCCGGAACGGCAAGATGTGGTACCCATTTGATTTCCAGGAATTAATTCATCCCCATTTTCTAGGAAGGCAACTGACAGCACTCAACCGCCAACAAACAACAAATGACAAATAACACCCCATGCTGAAATTCTTTGCGGGCTCATTCGCGATTGCGGGTTTGATCGTGGCCAGTGGGCCGATCATTATTCACTTGCTGAACCGGCGGCGCTTTCGCGTGGTCGAGTGGGCGGCGATGGATTTTCTGCGGGAAGCCATGCAGCGAAATCGCCGCATTCTGCGGCTGCGGGATTTGTTGTTGATGCTGCTGCGAGTCCTTTGTTTGTTGCTATTCGGATTAGCTTTGGCGCGGCCGTATTTCTCGAACGTGACGGGAGCCACGATTGGCAAGTTCGTGGCGACGGGGATCGCGTTGGCCGTTGGATTGGGAGCCGCGTTGTGGGCCGTCTATTCGGCGCGGCAGAATTCAAAGGCCCCCGCGATCGGCGTTTCTATCCTGTCGTTGTTGTTGGCGTGCTGGGGCTTCTACAGTTTGGTGCAGGACAGCTCGTTGTTATCGGGAGCTGACTTCAGCAGCCGGCAACCGGTGCATGCGGTGCTGGTGATCGATAACAGTTTGAGCATGGGTTACGAAACTCTGAACGGCACACTGCTGGATCGCGCGAAAGAAAGGGCGACCGAGTTCATTGACCGCCTCCCGAGTGAGAGCCGCGTTTCGGTGATCCCGTTGTGCGGATCGGTGGCGGGTGTCAGCGTCGACGCGTATCGAGCCAAAGACGACGCGCGTGACGCGGTGGGACGGATTGGAGTTGTCGACCGGGCCGGTTCGGCGTTGCAGGCCGTCGATCTGGCCTCGCGGGCCTGCCGCAAGGTCCCCGAGCTTCCGGCCAAGCGAGTGGTATTCATCAGCGACCAGCAGCGCAGTGCGTGGCCGTCGGGCTCGTTGAAAGGAACACTCGACAGTCTGCCTGAACTGCAAGTCGTCCGAGTTGCCGCCCAATCGACGGACAACGTGTGGGTTTCCGACTTTCGAGTCCAAGACGGTATCGCCGACATCGATACGCCGACCGTGTTCCTAGCGACCATCAGTTGTTCGGGCGAGCGATTCGTCCCCAACGTTCAGGTCACGTTGACGGTCGATGATACAGAGGTCGCGGGAACGACCATCGATCTGGAACCCGGACAAACGCGGGAACTCGAATTCAAACATCAGCTTGATGTTCGCGCCGACCCCGACCGAGTCGATTTCGTGACGGCCACGATTTCGCTCGCCACCGACACGAACGAAACCGATCGATTGAAGAACGACAACCAAAGATTCTTGACGTTGCCGGTTGTTGCGGGACTGCAAGTCGTGTGCGTCGATCAGTACGGACGTGACGAAGACGTGGAACGCAATCGCATTGGTGAAACCTATCGCATTCGTCGATTGCTGGCACCGCGGACTGGTGATGCCAATCGTCAGCAACTGGTCCGCATTCGGCATACGACCATCCAACAGCTCGATGTCGACATGCTCGACGACGCGCGGTTGGTTGTCATCGCGGGCGTTGAGTCGCCGTTGGAATCGGCTGTGTTGCTGCGTCAGTATGTCCAACAGGGAGGTCAAGTGTTTATCGCCGCCGGCGCCGAATTCGATCCGGCCGCATGGAACGAACGGGCGTGGCTGGACGGAGCGGGAATCTTGCCGGCTCCGTTGCAAAGCGAAACGATTGGTGACGTCCCGGAAGTGGCCGTCGGGGAGATCAAGCCGTTCTTCATCGATTTTAGCAGCTTGCAACACGATTACTTCTTGATCGAAGGCGAATCGCGCGAGGCGCTCGAAGACCTGTACCATCTGCCTCTATTCTTCAAAGCGGCCGTTGCGGACGTCGACGCATCGGCGCTTGACGAAATGGTCGCGTCGGAAAAGGAGCGGATCACCCAAGACCGTGCCTTTCTGAAGGAATGGAAACGAAAACAGCAGACCGAGGAAGACGGGCGCTCCATCGACGATCCAGAAACCGTTACGCGACTGAACGACATCAATCCGCAGTGGCTGCTGTGGGAACCTCCCGATGCCGTGACGATTGAAAATCTCGATCCCGCCGAAGCCGCGCGCCGCACGCGGCCACGCGTGCTGGCTCGGTTTGCCGACAACAAACTGCCGCTGTTGATCGAACGCAACATCGGGCGTGGGCGAGTTGTGATGCTGACGTCGGGCGTTTATTCCAGTTGGAACACGCTGACAACGACGAATGCGATTCTGCTGCTCGACCGAGTGTTTCGCAGCATGTTGAAGCAGTCGTTGCCACGGCGCAACTTCGCGACCGGTGAAACGATTTCGTTGCCGATCAATGGTGACCGGCATCTGCAATACTCGCTACACAGGCCATCGGGACGTGAAGACCGTGTCGAATTGCAAGCTCTGACGGCCAACACCGTCGGAGTCAACATCGCCGACGCATTGCATTCCGGCTTGTACCGAGTAACCGCCCGCAATGCTCAGGCAGAGAATCAACAAAACGTCAGCGAGATTCCGTTGGCCGTCAACGGGCCGGTTTCTGAATCGGAACTCGAACCACTCGACGCCGTCGAATTGGAACGGAGGATCGGTGAAGGTAATTACCGCTGGGTCGAACGCGACGAAGAAATCAGTCTGGAAGGCGCACAAATCCGCGGCCGCGACCTATGGAAAGTGCTGGTCCGGTTAGTGTTGTTGTTTTTGGTGTTTGAGATGATCGTCTTGGCTTGGCCAAGTATCAATAAACACTTCCGTCCGAAGGAGCAAACCGCATGACATCGCTCCTCGGCCGATTGTTGGGTTACAAAGACGTGTCGTCCATCGACGGCATTGGATTCTCGTTT
>CAUZVF010000514.1:0-5078 GCA_963582955.1 Planctomycetota bacterium | reverse complement strand
ATGATCCGGAACGCTTCACGGCTACACAAGAATGTTCCCGTCAGACAGGCTCCGATGACGTTATTCCATCCTTCCAGAGAAACCTCGTCGAGCCGTCCGCCGTCGAAGGCTCCGGCGTTGTTCACCAAAATGTCGACTCGTCCGAATCGTTCCTGAGTTGCCGCGAATAGTGAACGCACGCTGTCTTCGTCGGTCACGTCGGTTTGTTTGGCCAGCACGTCAAAACCGTCAGCCTCGAATTCGGCAGCCGTCGCATCCAACTTGTCCACGTTGCGGGCACACAACGACAGCCGCGCCCCTTCGGACGCAAACAGCCTCGCGATTTGCTTGCCAATGCCTTGGTTCGCGCCCGTAACGACCACAACTTTCCCATCAAGTTTGCTCACGGTTCTTTCTCTCTTCACAGTGTAGCTGAAGTCGCAAGACTTCAGGGTTTCATTTAACGGCCGACGGAATTCTTGCCAATCCAGCTACAGAATCATTATTCTTGAAAGGAAATGATTCTTTCATCGTGAATGAACGCTCACTTTGTAATTCGGATAATGCGACGGGCGTGATAAGTTCTGCCGTGCATGTCGGTCGCGCGGATGTGAATTGCATGAGTTCCCGGTTTGACGCCCGCTGACAACTTCGCGGCCCAGATGTGCGTGCTGTTTTTTGGCTTCGACATGTCTCGCCACGGTTTCTCTTTCCATTTCTCTTTGATCGCCGCTTCGGCATCGTACACCGCCTGCATGGTGGGATCGATCATGCTCCGGTGCTCCATCACCGTCCAGCGGTCCGCGCTGCCAACTTTCATTTCGACTTTCGACCGTTCCGATCCGTTAAACACATTCACAGAGATTTCCGTCTCCGCCAGTTTGCCGGCCGCGACAACTTCTGGAGCCGTGATCTGCATCTGATAATCTTTCGACCGTCCGGCTGCTTTGAAGTCCAGTTTGTAGTCGGTGCCGTCGAACGAAATGATTGAGTACCCGTTTGGTGCTCCGTCGGCCATCATTGTGTGCGGAATTCGGCGTTCATCCGGAGCCCCCGACCACCAACTTCCGCTCACTGTGACGTTAATGATGTGGTGATGCGGTTCCGGTCCCATCCAACCGTCTGCCTTGGTGATAAACTTGTGCTCGTGATGATGAGTGTGCCCGGAAATCGAAATGCAGAACGGACGCTGCTCGATCAACCGATATAGATCCTGTCGGTCAATCACATTGGTCAGCGGGATATGCATCAGCAACACGACAAGCTGGTTTTCGGGAATGTTGGCCAAATCGTTACGGACAAAGTCGATCTGGCGTTTCTGTAATCCGCCGCGGTATTTTGCCTTGCCTTCGCCTTCCGGCACGACCCATTCGATGTCGTCCAGGACCAGGAAATGAACCGTGCCGTAATCGAACGAGTAATACGATGGGCCGAACACGCGCTCGAAAGTCTCGTTCGCGTACCTCGATTCTTTCGCATCGGTATTGATGTCGTGGTTGCCGATGACGTTGTACCAGGGAATTCCCAACAGCGCGACCGTGCGGGCTCCCGATTCAAACAGCGACAGGTCGTCGAACATGATGTCACCCAACGTGACGCCGAACGATGCGTCGGTACCGATCAGCTCTTCGATAACATCATGCGCGATGTAGTCGATCTCTTTCTGATCGCGAGGCTGTGGATCGCCGAACAGAATCGCCTTGAATTGGTCGGGTTCATCCTGGGGATACAACGGAAAGTCGATCGAGTCCGGCAATGCCCCGGTCGGTGCGACTCCATCGTATTTCAACTTGGGCGAGCCCTTCGGCTTGTGGACGTAATAAAATCGCGGCAAGTGGTCTTCGCTGAGCGGCGTGCGCCAGCCACTGGGTTTGATGACGAATACGATGCCGTCATCGCTGAGTGGTAGCTCGTAACGTCCACGTTGATCCGTCCAAACGATGTCGCGTCCATTCGAGACGCGAACGCCACACAACGCCGATTCGCCGGAGTCGAACTTCTGATTATTGTTGGCATCACAAAAGACATAGCCCTTCGCGGTTTGAGCCTTGGCCGCCTCGCGTGCTTCGGTTTGAAGCCGCGTATTCAGCAACAGTGCCAAACACAAAGCGACCAGCGATGCCAATGCCGTCAACGGTTTTTTCATCAGAGTTATTCTCCCAGAGAGTTGTGTCGAGGATTGATCGGTTCATTGAATCGTTGCCGAATTCCAAAACGATGTAAAGTGACTGGCATTCATCCGCAAGCACGCGGCGTTAATTCACAGATTCATTCAACAACTCGGGGCACCACTCGCGTGAAATCGAAACACTGTCGTCAATCGCTTGTCGTCAAGTGCGTCGTTTGCCACGCTATTTGAAAACTGATAGCGCCGTTCCTCCTCCAAACTCTGGAGCCATCAATGGTTCGAACATCCGTGTGGCCTGTCATCGCGACAGTATTTGTTTGTTTGCAATGCCAGTCAGCATCCGTCAAAGCGGCGTCGCGGCCCAATGTTGTGTTCTTTCTGTCCGACGATCAACGCGCTGACTTCATGGAATGCGCGGGGCATCCGATTTTGAAGACTCCGACGATGGACCGGCTGGCGGCCAACGGAGTCCGCTTTGAAAACATGTTCGTGACAACGTCGATCTGCGCGGCCAGCCGGGCGACGATCTTTACGGGTCATTACGAACGCTCGCATCGCTTTACGTTTGGCACTCCGCCGATCCGCAAAGAACTCACGGCCGCCAGTTATCCGGCCCTGCTCAAAAAGTCCGGCTACCGCACCGGTTTTGTGGGCAAGTTCGGCGTCCAAGTTCACAAGAGCGAGCAACAGACGATGTTCGATTTCTTCCGGCCGCTGAACCGTAACCCGTACTTCAAGACGATGCCAGACGGCAGCACACGGCACGTCAGCGAGGTCGCCGGCGACGAAGCCGTCAAGTTTCTGCGAGGTTGCAAGACCGATCAGCCGTTCTGTCTGTCCGTCAGCTTCAACGCCGTCCACGCCGAGGATCGCGACAAGATCAATCACTATCCGTGGCCGAAATCCGTCGAGGGCATGTATGAAAACGTCAAAATCCCGCCGCCCCGCCTGTCGGATCCGAAAGTCTTCGACAGCCAACCGGAGTTTCTGAAGAAATCGATGAATCGTGACCGTTGGTATTGGCGGTGGGACACATCGGAAAAATACGAACGCAACGTGCGTGCCTACTACCGCATGATCACCGGCATGGACAACGTCATGGGCCGCGTGCTGAGGCAACTCAAGAAACTCGGATTCGACAAAAACACCGTCGTCATCTTTTCAGGAGACAACGGCTATTACAAAGGTGCCCGCGGTTTTGCCGGCAAGTGGTCGCATTACGAGGAATCCCTGCGAGTCCCTCTGATCATCTTCGACCCCCGCGCTAAGAAGTCACTCCGCGGCAAAGTCGATTCGCACATGGTCGTCAACGTCGACATCCCCGCAACGATCCTCGGTTATGCGGGTACTGAGATTCCAAATTCGTATCAAGGAGCCAGCTTGGTTCCGCTAATGAATGATCGGGCTCCGGACACCTGGCGTTCCGATTTCTTCTGCGAGCACTTGATGGACCACAAATCAATCCCCAAGTACGAAGGAGTCCGCGGCGAACGCTACGTGTACGCTCGATATTTCGAACAACAGCCCGCATTCGAATTCCTGCACGATTTGAAGATCGATCCCGATCAATTGAAAAATCTCGCCAATGATCCCAGCCACGCCGCCGCAATGAAAAAAATGCGAAACCGCTGCGACCAACTCCGTGACAGCTATGGCGGCAAGTACCGTCCGCACAAGAAAAAGCGTTGATTGGGAAAGCCGAAGTAGCTGGATTCGCCACTCACGCCTATCGCTGGTCGAAACGCTACAATCCGGCACGGTGTGCAGCGTCGAAGACGCGGCCGATCTCGGTCGTCTCGGGCCGCCGATTGATTTCACCGTGTTTTTTTGTCGCCATCGTCGCGGGCAATCTGACCGATTTCGTATTCCGGTTGGTCCCATGATGTTCGCATTCGTGCGTTTCGAGATCTCGTCGGCAAACCAGCGGAAAATGGCCTCGGATTCGTCAACTTGTCCGCAACTCGGCCAATCTCAACGCGGACAGATTCGAAGTCACTGCCGCCGCAATTCCTGTTCGAGCCTTTCGATTTCGTCATTGCGGCAGTGGTATCCAACGATGTCTCCCTTCTGGAACAAGCCGACGTATTCGGGTGGTTCCCAATCGTCCCAGTCGGGGACGTGCGGCTCGTACGGACGTTCGGTTTCCTTGACGAGTCGTCTCACCTCGTCGAGCTTGTGTTGAGCCCGCTCCAGCCAGAGGGAGGGCGAGGCTCCTGCCAAGCCGCCTGTCTGGTCGTTCGATGGCGCTTGCGGCTCGGCGGGAGTCTCGCCCTCCCGTTGCGTTTGAGCCAGCACGAGGAACAGCCGACACCGCTCGAGGGCCGCTTCGATCTGCCAGATGAGCATCGAACCACGCTCGGCGATCGATTCCATTTCGGCTAGGTCCCGCTCGGCGCGTTCGAAATACTCTTTCTCCCCATCTCCCACTCTCCGGGTCTCCCCCTCTTCGAAAGCCCGCCACAGCACCGCGCGGTGCAGCAGGCCGCGGGGCAGTTCCTGCTGCTGGCCGGCCTGGCGCAGCAGGCTGACGCTCTGGTTCAGGTGCTGCTCGGCTTGCTCGATTTCGGATTTTCGAAGCTCCGCTTCGGCAAGATACGTCCGACCCAGCGTCAGGCGGTTGAGCCCGATGTCGAGAAGACTCTGCGATCCGGCAAGGACGATCTCCAACGCTGTCTCGGCGCGGTTTCGCACTTCGCGGATTCGAGCGATGGCTTGCTCTGGACTCTCGTCGGCAGGCTCGGGACTCTCCAGCAGCAGATCGCAGTACCGGTAGCCCGGCACCGAGTAGAGCAGGGGATACTGCGGTTGCCTCTCGTGTTGCAGCGCCTCGGCCTCGCGGAAGGCTGAGTGAGGTGGTGACAGTTTCACGGACAGGTGAGTTGCTTATTTTGGGTTCCAGAAAGGAGCCTAAGAATGGCGAAGAAGAAACGGTATGTATCAGAGAAACGCGTCCGCCGTCAGTACACCGAGG
>CAUZVF010000513.1:0-5084 GCA_963582955.1 Planctomycetota bacterium | reverse complement strand
CGTCGCCAACGCGGACGTCATCGTGTCGGCCGGGCCACAGTTTGTGACAGCATTCCCGCAGGCACAATTCTTACTGAACGAACTGAAATCACCACAATTCGCGGAATCACGTAGCGACGATTTGCAAATACTGGTCGCCGAACTGCAACTAACAACGGGTGACCTGACTTCCGCGGAAACTCAATTAGAGACGCTCGGCGGGCGGCAGTTAACGAAACGCCAATCGGCCGATGCCCGTGCGCTGATGCTCGAATTGCAATTCTCAAAATTTGATTCACAGATCGGTGGCCAACAGGAAGTACTCGCGGCAATCGATCGGTTGTCGAAAACTCGCCATGAACGCGGACGATTCCTGATTCGCAAATCGGAATGGCAGCTTGATCAAGGAGATTTCGAAGGACTGCTCACATCGACGCAAGAGTCTCGGTCGCTCGATCTCCATGCCGAGATGTCGGCCGCCGACAACCCACGTCATTCCATCGCGGCGGCGAGTTGGGTTCCCGACATCATCGGTCGGATTCAAACTCAATTCGGCCCCGATCAGGTCGAACAAGTTGCCGCGCGCGTTGACACCGAACAGGCTATTGCCGTGCAGTCAAACGAGATCGCTCAGTTGACGTCTTTCCTGGCGGTTTACTCGGAATGGCCGCAGGCCGGTGATGTCCGTGTCGCACTCGCGCGACGTTACATCGAGAACCGCGAGTTCCAAAAGGCCGAATTGTTATTGCTGCAAAACCGTAACAGCTCGAACATTCAAACGGCGGGAATTGCCACGGCCGAACTTGCCCGCATGTGGGATCGCCTGGGACTTCACGGCGAAGCCGCGGCATTGTTGCAGGAACTCGATTCACGTTTTGCCGAGACAACGGTCGCGGAAAACCAACTTGGCCGACAATTCGTCGCATCCTTTGACGAACAGAGTCCAACGTCCAGGATGTTTCGCGGCCGGCACGCACCTGCTTGGTGCGTCACACGTGTCTCGATCAGTGAACATCGTTGGTTGGAAAATGATCCGTATTTGTTGGATGCGTACGGAAGCTATCGTCGCCGGTTTGCAACTCCGAAAGGGTCGTCGTTTCATCTTCTCGACAAGGGATCAACGCGTGAAAGCAAGATCGCCGTCATTCGAAAGGATGCCGGTACGATCGTCGGTAATATCATTGTTCCGGTACGGCATTCGTACCCGTTGTGGGCGCCTTTTTCATTGGTCGGACACCTGATTCCCATGGGCAGCCCGGCAACCATGCACGGCGTTTCACTGCTCGAAAACGACGACCAGAAACCGTTTTGGGAACAGGAATTCCCGCAAGTCAAATTCTCCAAGGAATTCCTGCGAGTTGGCCCGGCGGGACCGACATTCTGCACGTTTCAAACGCGACAGCATCTTGTCGCCGTGAATCCCGCCGATGGCCGGTTATTATGGCGACGCAGCGATGTCGAACGCGGCAGTGGACTGGTTAGCGATCAGTTAAATGGACTGTTCGGCGATGAAAACATATTGGTGTTGTTCGCCAAGGACCGGCAGAACTATACGATCTATCAAACACTCACCGGCAAAATCCTGCGTCACGGTCGGTTGGATGTCGATCCCCAATACCAACGCCAGGTGTTTGGACGAAAATTCTTCTATGTGACACAATCGGCGATCGACCGGCGCATGCGAGTTTGGGACCCGTTGCACAACCGGTTCGAGTTAGATGAGCCGATGTCGGCGCGGCTGTTTAAGACCGTGACACCCGATGGCGAACTGGCCATCGTCGTGGGCAATGACCGGCTTCGGATTCTCGACGTCGCTACCGGCGAATCCAAACTGAACCTGAAACTGACGGACCGGCAAATTGCGTCGCTCAGCTATCTGCGGATTTTCAGTGATAACGATCGGTATTACTTGAACTTGCAACGTCCGCTGCCAGTGCGCCGCCGCCGGATCTACAGCTATCACGTCACCGACACGTTTCTTCCGGCGACAGATATTCAAGGAGAAATCCACGCCATCGATCGTCAGACCGGCAAGTTGCTCTGGGACCGGACATTCCCACAACGCACGTTTTTGGATCTGTCGGAATACCGTCTGCCATTCTTGATCGCGATGAGTCGTGTGCGTGACAGCAATTTCGGCAACCGTCAATCAATGCTGGTCGAAGTCATCGATGCGCGAACCGGCCAACCAATTTCCATGAAGGAAAACATTCTGCCCGACCGCATCGTCAACATCGATTACGACCCACAGGCTGGCCGCATCGATCTGTTCGGGCTCAAGAGCCGTATCAGTCTCGACTTCAGCCGCAAGATTCAACAGTTGCACAACGACGTACCGCCGACGTTATGACCGGCTTCGCGGCCTGTTCGAAAATGTGGGCCAACCCCGAGTTGTTGGTTCGGCAGGTTATTTCTCGGTCGTTGGTAACTCACAACTGACGCCGGCAAGTGCCGCTGTTGCGGCGAGATCGATGACACCTTGTGTGCCGGCGAATTCGGTGATGCAACACGCACCCGCCGCCGCGCCGATCTTGCCGGAATCTTCGATCGAGTGGCCACTCATCAAACCGGCCAGCAATCCGGCGTAGAAGCAATCGCCGGCGCCGGTGGTGTCCACAACTTCTCCCGGCGGCGAAACCGCGTTGATCCGCAAGAAATCGCCCGACCGAGGACTCAACAGAGCGCCGTCCGCACCAAGCTTAATGCCCAGCAGCCCAGGTGCTCCGCATTCGCGAAAGACTTCGATCATCCGTTGCGGATCATCTTCACCAGTTTGCGACCGGGCTTCGGCCAGGCTCGGAACATAGAAATCAAGATGCGGAAGGATTCGGTCAAGCGGTTGTAACGAGCCACCCGCACCGGCGGCATCCATCGCTGTTTGACAACCAGTCGCGTGAATCTCTGGCATGAGATTCGGCAGTTCGGCGTCGAATTCCGGCATGAGCGCATAATATCCAATCATGGCGATCTTGCTGGCCGCGAACAAATCGATGTTGTCGCGAATCAGCCGTGCGTTGATCGATGCCATCGCTCCGGGAAAATGGCCGAAACTGTGCTCACCGTTTTCATCAATCATCACCGCCGTGATGCTCGTACCGGCTTCCGCGAGAGCACTCATTCGCGAAGTATCGACCTGGTTTGATTCCAAATCGTTCAGAATCACCGAAGCCCAATGATCGCGGCCGACAAACGACAACGCCGCGACGTTAAGTCCCAACCGTCCCATCGCATTGCCGACGTTGGCGACGATGCCGCCCGTCGTGGCCTGGATCGTATCGAGCAATCGCATGCGATCACGGCCGAAGGCGCGCTGCAACGGCATCGGCCGCATGACGATATCGACGCAACACGTTCCGCAAACGACACAATCGATCGACATGTTTTGGAGGTCCGAGGTCAATGCCTTCAAATCAGATTCGACGTCGTTTGCGATGGCCTTTACTAATTGGACAGCGCCGGTTTTCCGCCCATCTTAACCCGAAGCGTAAGCGAGGGACTGAGTTACGCTGAATCCCTTGCTTACGCTTCGGGTTAGTAGGAAAAACACTCGTGAAACCCCCAAAGTGGCACTGTCCAACTAAGAGACGCAGTTCAAGCGTCGAATTCCGTCAGTTGCAGATCGTCATCGAGTGACCGGCGAGGAGCGATGTCGAGCTTTTGTAATTCACCGTGATACGCATGGACGGCTTCTTGTGGTTCAATTTCTCCATCGGCCAACAATCGCAAGTGTCTCACAAAGGTCAACTGGCATTCGGCGTTGTTGATCTTGCGACCGAACAAAGCCGCCCGCGCGCCAAATTTCTTGGCTTCCCACAGCAGGCGAAACGCGTCGTGAGTTGTTCCGGCCGAACCGCCCAGAATGCCTGGAATCAGAGCCGGATCGTATGTGACGAGGGCCTCCATCATGGCCGGTCCGAAATAGGGCATCTTCAAGAACAAGGGCCGCCCACGTTTGGTGACTCCGGCCAAACTGCGAGCGATGTGATCGTTGACGAATTGGCCAACGTTGTCCGGAACATTCTCGCCGGTCGCGTTCGGAGCAAAGATCTCCAGGAAATGCCGGAAGCCTTTCTGTTCGGCCTCGATGCGGAATTCGCAGTACGATTCCAATGATGCTCGATCGAGTTCGGCATCGTTGTTGAATGTGATGGAAAACAATCCCAAATCTGCTCCCAAGCAACGTTCGTCCGCGTTGCACTGCCACTTTCCACATTGGATATGATCGATCGTCGTCGACCGAAAAGGCAGCGAGGGTTGCGACGAATACCCTCCGCTGTATCCCAACCAAATGTCGGACGTGTCGTTGGCTCGCACAGCCGGAGTTACCGGGCTGTCGTCAAACAACCGTTCTTCAAGCGTCAGGATTTCGCTCGTGCTGGCGCTGATCAACATAATGTCAACCAGCCCCTGTTCGGTAATCTCACGCATGGCCTGCCGATAATCGGCCAAGGACCGGAATCGCGGCGGAGCATCACAATCGGATTGGATTTGGCCAGGAGCCGGCAAGCCGAATCCCATATCGGCATCTTTGGCATCAGCAAGAATAAAATCGTCGCAGGAAGAATCCACCAAAATTCGCGCGATTTTTGTGTCAAGAGACTTTTGCATGGCCGTCAAATCGAAGAGTGAAAAGTCTGAGTTGAGCCCAGCAGTGCGGGTCGCGCAGCGCGTTCATGATGGCGATTCAACTCAACGATTGACAGGCAGAAAGTTTAATCCCACAGTTGGTAACCGTCGCCTTGCGGAACGAAACTGTTTCCGCCGGAATAACAAGTGCTATGGCCACTAACGGCGTAACTTTGTACCTTCCAACGAATTAGCGCACGCCCGGCGTGTTTGCGCCGAACGGTTTTTCGGGCTCTCAGTACCGATTAGTGCTTTTGACGCTCAGAACTATCTACCATCGGCTGCGCATGTTTCTGAGGATAATGGACTATCACGTCGGGGCTCTTGACCCATGATTCGTGCTGCTTTACGGAATCCGTATCTCGTCATCGTTTTGGTCTTGATGACGTTCATCATTGGCGGGATGAGCCTGCTGAGAATCCCTGCCGATCTGCTACCGACCTACGAGAACTCCGCGGCCCAGATCGTTTGCTTCTATC
>CAUZVF010000512.1:0-5089 GCA_963582955.1 Planctomycetota bacterium | reverse complement strand
GTTGTCGCAGTATATCGAATGGCATCCGGCTTGGAGACCCCGCATGGAATGGCTGGAAAGGACGATTCGGCGATGGTAAGGTATGGCACAGCCATTTTGAAATGTCCGGTTCAAGCTGGTTCTTACATGACGTTTCCAGCACCCAGCATGGACAAGACAAAATGCCCCCGGCATAGTTGTTCGGGAGCCACTGAGAATTCTTCGCCGAGTCCAATGGATTTCACTCGACTTGTGCGGACATTGGTGGCGCGGGCCGCGACTCCCTTCTGTTGTCTGTTATCTATTCTCACGCCGTCCGATGGTTGTGTCCGGCGTGGGCGGTTATGTCGTAGTTGAGTTGAAATGGCTATCAAGCTCACTGCTGAATCTTTCATCAACGTTGTCAAGCAAAGCCGTCTGGTTGACAAAGAGCGGCTGGCGAAGCTGCTCGAACAATTTCGCCAAAACGGCGTCGACATGAACAATTCCCGTGCGATTGGGAATGCGTTGGTCGAAGCCGAGGCCGTCACCGCGTGGCAATGCGACAAGTTGTTGGAAGGCAAGCATAAGGGATTCTTCCTCGGCAAGTACCGGCTGATGTCGTTGCTGGGCAAGGGCGGAATGAGTTCGGTATTTCGCGCCGATCATGTTTTGATGCGGCGGACGTGTGCCATCAAAGTCCTGCCGGTAAAACGCGTGAAAGATTCGTCGTACTTGGAACGCTTTTACCGCGAAGCTCAAGCGGTTGCTTCGTTGGATCACCCCAACATCGTCCGCGCTTACGACGTCGACCACGAAGAACAAAAGGGCAACGAGATTCACTTTCTGGTGATGGAGCACGTCGACGGCAACAGTCTCCAGGAAATCGTCAACGAAAGCGGGCCGTTCGAGTTTGTTCAAGCGGCCGAGTATCTGCGGCAATCGGCGGAAGGATTGGAACACGCCCATAAAGTGGGACTGGTTCACCGGGACATTAAACCGGGAAACTTACTGATTGACCCCAACGGAGTCATCAAGATCCTCGATTTGGGACTGGCGCAGTTTTTCGAGCAGAAGGAAGAAAATCCACTGACGGTTGCCCATGACGAGAAAGTGTTGGGAACAGCCGACTATCTCTCGCCCGAGCAAGCACTCGATAGCCACAAAGTCGATATTCGGGCGGATATTTACAGCTTGGGTTGTACGGTTTATTTCGTACTGACAGGGCATCCTCCGTTCAACGAAGGCACGCTGGCTCAGCGGTTGATGTGGCATCAAACCAAACAGCCACCGCCGATTTCTTCAGACCGGCCAGATATCCCGCCGACTTTAATGTCCATCATCGAGAAAATGATGGCCAAAAAGCCCGACGACCGTTATCAAACAGCCGGCGAATTGTCCAACGTCCTGCGCGATTGGCTGATCGAACATGGCGACGCCGAGTGGAAAGCTAACAACCAAGGTCTGATGGCCGGAATAGCAGTGCCGGTTGCGAAACCCGTCGTTGGCGTGCCGGTGGAATCGCCGTCTGCTTCGGTCGGCCCGCCATCAACGCCAAAACCGAATGTCGCGGAATCCACGGTTGTCGGGACACCTCCGAATACGGAAGTTGTTGCTTCTCGCGATGTGTCGGCGACCGAACCACAGCCGGCTGAACCGGCTGCCGATGGTTTAGCGGCATTCCTGTCAAATCTCGATGCCGGTCCAACGGCGGACACACCCGTATCTGATCAAGCGCCAACCGTCGAGCAATCGGCCGCCACGCTTGCGACGTCCCCTGCCCTGCCCCCAACCAAATCCACTCCCGCTGCTGCTCCCGTGAGCGACGAAGCTGCCGAGGAATCTCCTTCGATCGAAACGGCCGAACCACAAGAACCGTCTCAGCCAACGACCCCGCCGCCAGCAAAAAAGGCGGCACCCATTGCTCAACCAGTGATTGCTGAACCGGTCGTTGCTAAACCCGTGGATGCGAAACCGGCAGTGGCTCAGGCGATCGAGGAAACCGCGGCGGTTGCCGCTCCTGTTGTCGACGACACTCGTGCCGCCGAAATGCCCGAGCAGAACGCGGCTGATGACGACGCGACGATCCCCGATTTTTCGGCGGTCGAAGCCAGCGGCGGCATGAACGACGAGGACGCGACGATCCCCGATTTTTCGAACGCCGGAGCGGGTGACGCTGTCGTTGAGGAAACTGCGACGGTTCCTGATTTCACCGCCGTGGCTCCGCCAGAAGAAATTGTTCCGGTTGTGCAAGAGGAAACTCCGGCGTTTCCCGATTTCTCGGCCGCCGAATCTCCAGCCGTGCCGGTCGAAAGCGCTGCGGCTCCCGTTGCGAAGCCGGCGGGCGTGCCAACTGCAACGCCGATAACCAAGGCGCCGGCGAAGCCGGCCCGAAAGACCGCTGCGAAAAAGAAACCCATCGTGCCCATCATTGCGGGCATCTCGGTCGCATTGGTCGCGGTGATCTGTTTCTTCGTTTTCTCGGACGGTGACGATGGCGACGGCACAAACGGCGACAATGTCGCGAAAAACGCCAATTCCGACAAAAATGGCAAGCAGAACAAAGGAAAGAAGCCGCAATCGTCTTCAAAATCGAAAGGCTCGCAGGGACCGACGAAACGGTATCCCACGAACAAAACAGAATTCACGGTCGGTGCGGCGGGAGACTTCAAGACGATCCGCAAAGCGCTCGCGTACGTCAAACAACACAAACAGGACTACGAAGTCATTGGTAGGCGGGCAAAGAAGATTCTGTTTAAGGTTGCTGGTGGCGAGACGTTCAAGCATCCCATCCACGTGGATGATTCCTATCCGGCAGGAATTCGCTTGATCGTTGAAGGTGATCAAAAGGCGATACTTGCGCCGGCAGGTTCGGGACCAGCGATCAAGTTGGACAACATCGAGTGGTTTCAAATGGATGGGTTCGACATCAAAGCCGACGGGTTTGCAACGGCAATCGAATTGAAAGGCTATTTGAATGCGACGCAATTGCGGCGTCTGAACGTCAGCGGTTTCACGGAAAATGGTATTCACGCGATCAGTGCATCCGGCATTGCTTCTGGCGACGAGTTGATCCTCGAGGTTGTGACACTTGTTTCGCGTGCCGCCGATTCCGTTGGTTTGCGGATTTCCGAAGAGGGTCTGTCGCGGACGAAGATTCTCAACTGTCGGTTCTTTGGGAAGATGTCAGTTGGAATTCTGTTTGAAGGGGAATCGCGATATCTGGAATTGCGTGAATCAATCTTCAGCGATACCGATATTGGGCTGAAATTTGTTGGTGGCGACCGTGTGTGGTCCGATTTGATCGTTGCCAACAATACGTTTCACGGCTTGAAGCGGGGAGTTGTCTTCACCAATATGCCGAAGAAAAACAGCAAGGAAATCGGATTCTATCACAATCTCTTCGCGGCGATTTCTGGGCCGGAACTGATCATCGAGAATGGATACGACATCAAAGAATTTAACAGCCGGTTGAGTACACTCTCTGGTGGCGTAGTACAAAACTGGTCCGATCGGCCAGACCCGGGCGCCGAACCCAAAGGCGGCGAGCATTTGTTGGTGATCAATCCAACGGCTCAACGAGTGGACGATTTCAAATTCGTCTCGACCGACCGCACCAATCCCAAGTTTCTGGCACCCGCGCCGAATACGCCGTACAGCCGAATCGGTGCACGTCGCGGCTTCAAGCCGTATGTTGGCGCCGTCGCACCGTGACGCTGTCTTGTTGCGAAAAATCGACGTTGCCGCCGCGGCTCCGCCATCATTTTCTGATGCGGTGATTCCTGTAAGTCTCAAACTTCAAGTGACTTACTTCTTTCCCGCGACACCAGGTTCATCACTTGGCATGGTTGATGCAGTTTATCGATCGTGGTTGATGGCACCGATTGCGCCCGCTTTGCGTGTTCGTTCTGGATCGTTCGTCGGGCTTTCGGCACCGATTGGCGCATTCGGCGTTCAGAACGATCAACTTTGGGTTGAGCGGTTGCTGGGACAATACGGGTTAGGCAAAGCGGAATTTCAAGTTCTCGGTTTTGCCACAGATTTCATCCAGCCCGGCTTGTTGCTGACGGAAAAACCTGCCTACGATGGATGACCACGCCACTGACCCTTGAGGAATGTTTTTCGAGTCACGGACGGCTGTGAGATTTCGATTCTCGAAAGCCTGGCTGCCGTCCTCGCTGAGGACTCAGTCAAGGGGCAGACGCGATGAAACGACGGTCACGTTCACAGGCTCGCAGTGCCAAAACTCGTGTGGCATTGAAAGCCGCCGCCAAATCAAGGGGACTCCGCACTCGCGCGCCACGTCCCACGGCGGCGTACCGTCAACGCGGACTCGGCGGCAGCCACGGAGCCGAACCGTTTTACGCTCACGAAGATTGGCACGAGCCGCTCGGTCGCGAGGAACCCGAAGTCATCGTGCAGGATCCGGGCCGCGACTATTTTCATCCCGCAACGGCCGACGAGATTCGCTGCCGACTCGATCGCGTTCCCAGTCGCTTCACCAACGAATTGGAAGTCGTGCAACTCAGTCGAATGACTCGCAAGCGGCGGCTATTCCCGTGCTACGGAATGCAATGGGGACCGAACATCTATCTCTATCCGATCGAGGACTCGTTGGTCGAAACCTACATCCGGCCACCACGGCCCAACCAAGTGGTCGAAGCCCGCATGTATGGCGGCAAGTGGTACCAAGACGGACCCGTCTGGCGATTGGAATGGACTGAGAAAACAATCAAGGACTTTTATCTGAACAACGTCCTGATTCACGAACTGGGCCACGTCAACGACCACCGCAACCGCAACTTCGACGCCCGTGAACGCTACGCCGATTGGTTCGCCATCGAGTACGGCTACCGGCGGAAGGTAAAGTGATCGGCGGTCGTCGGACGGCACTCCCCTGCCCTACACCGGCAGCCCGCGTTCGACACGAATCTTGCGCACTTCTTCGACGACTTCATCAATTATTTGCCGATTTCGATTGATGGCCTGATATTCCTTCAGATTCACGAGCAGATTGATCGAAATCGTCGTCACGGCGATCAGCCAGTGAATCGTCGCGGGCAAGAAATCTCCCCAGCCGCTGAAGTTGACCGTCGATGCCGGGTCAGCCGCGCCACCGAAGGCTCCGGTA
>CAUZVF010000511.1:0-5090 GCA_963582955.1 Planctomycetota bacterium | reverse complement strand
CGATTGCCGACCAGATCAATTGGTCAATAAACATCCATGCCCAAACAATTCGCGCGCCGGGTGGAACGGCCGAGTTTGTCCGAGCTATCGAGCTGCCATCATTCTTGTGTCCGTCGGATGCCCCCGTCGAGGCTCGATCTGGTGGGGGTCAGCCGTGGGGGTATGGGGTCAGCGCCTACTCGGGTGCCCAGGGCTGGGACTTTTGGCATCGTCAAGACTACCTTCGTGGCGTTTTCTCGCCCATCAGGACCACGGGTTTCCGCGACATCTCGGACGGCAACTCGAACACGGTAATGGTGGCGGAAACCGCCCACGGTAGTTTCTGCTGCCGGACAGGGACGGCGGGGCTGTATCACACCGAACACGGCGGCCGGGGCCGGCCACGGCATTCGACTGCGAAAGTTTTCCGGACGCTGCTTTCGCGGGCCGTCTGGGATTATCGGCCCTTGGCATTCGGTGGCATCAAGTTCTCGACGAATGGGACCAATGGCCATTACTGGCAGCATGGGGCTGGCCCCTATGCTCTGTCGCCAGCGTTTGTGGCCCATTGGCCCATCAATTCTGAATGGCCGGGACCTGGCAGCGTGCATCCCGGCGGTGCCATGCACCTGTTCGCGGACGGACGAGTGCGGTTTCTCGCCGAGAATATCGAGACCTGGAATAAGACAGGGCCGACTTGGTTCCGTCACAATCCCGCGGCTAACCTGTATCTCGCACTCAACACGATACAGAGTGCCGTTGAACGTCGCGAACACAAGAATGTTCAATCCGCGTTTTAGTTGAACGTTCGAATTTGATGTGCAATCCGCGTTGGCGAGGAGTAGGAAACTACTCCTCGCTTTTTTTGTTTTTGGCTGGACTTGCCACACTTCGGGATCACGGTAACAAAATTAGATCGATTTCAATCCGTCGTTTAACGGCAAGCCGCAGGCGACAGTGTTTAACAAAGCGCAAGCGACAGCGTGCACAAAACACCGTCGCCTGCGGCTTACCGTTAAACGATTTCTCTCACGACCTTAAACACTCGATCACGCTTGCGAGCGGCGTTGTTCAAGTCATTCATTGGAAATCGACGGCATTGGAAGGCCATCGCGTGAGCGTTTTGGCATCAAAAGACGTGCTCTCATGATCACAAATGATTCTTCAGAGATTCGTGGAAAATTGTTGCATCGGGCACGAGAATTGGTATGCTCGATAATATGTGATTAGGTGGAATATGAGCCAGCTCACGCAGTAATTTGACGTTGCGTGAGTCGGTTTTCGTAGATCGTTGTGACAATCATTTTCGCAACTTTTCTGGAAGCACTGCTGTCGTTTTCAGCACTGGCTTCGAAGGTGTGTCGTTTTTCCGTTTTCTATCTTTCGTTCAAGAGGAGATTGTGATGACAAAAGTCTTTTCGGGACGACAACGAGGGTTCACGCTAATTGAACTCTTGGTTGTGATTGCCATTATTGCGATTTTGGTCGCAATACTTTTGCCTGCCGTGCAGCAGGCGAGAGAGGCGGCTCGGCGGTCAAGTTGCCGGGCGAATTTGAAGCAAATTGGGACAGCCCTGCACAACTACCATGACGTGCATGGTACGCTGCCGCCTTTGGCCATCTGGGCTTTTAACAAGGCCAATAACGGTGCCACTCAAACTCCGGACGATGCACGTGGCTATACGTGGATCGCGATGCTGTTGCCCTACATGGATCAGAAACCGATTTCCGACCAGATCAACTGGGAAGCAAACATTTGGGCGCAAACCGTTCGGGCTCCGGGTGGAACGACCGAGACTGTCCGATCTATCGAGCTGCCATCATTCTTGTGTCCGTCGGATGAACCGGTCGAAGATCGAAATGGTTCGAATACCCCGTGGGGGTATGGGATCAGCGCCTACGCGGGTGCCACGGGCTGGGGCTTTTCGAATCGTAACGACTACCTTCGTGGCGTCTTCACGCCGTTGAGGACCACGGCTTTCAGTACTATCAAGGACGGCAACTCGAACACGGTGATGGTAGCGGAAGTCGCCCACGGTAGTTTCTGCTGTCGGACAGGGACGGCGGGACTTTACAGCACCGACCAAGGTGGCCGGGGCCGGCCACGGCATTCGAATGCTAAGGTTTTCCGTACCTTACTTGCGCGGGCCGCATACAATCGTAACGTCCTGCGAAGAGGTGGCATTAACTTTTCAACCAACGGGACCGATGGGCATACTTGGAAGCATGGAAGTTCACCATACGCGCTCACGCCGGTGTATTCGGCCCACTGGGCGATTAATTCCGAATGGCCGGGTGCTGGTAGCGTGCATCCCGGCGGCGCCATGCACCTGTTCGCGGACGGACGAGTGCGGTTTCTCGCCGAAAATATCGAGAGCTGGAATAAGCAAGGTCTAACTTGGTACCGTCACAATCCCGCCAACAACCTGTATCTGGCGCTCAACACGATCGCCAGTTCTAAACAACGTCGCGAACACAAGAATGTTCAATCTGCCTTTTAGTTGAACATTCGACTTCATCCGCAAATTGGACTAGCGAGAAGTAGGCAACTACTTCTCGCTTTTTTGTGGTATTATGCACACAATACTCCATTCAGTTTCGTATCGCAGGTATGTCCATGAGAAAAGCCGCGACGCTTGGATTTGCCGCCGCCGGAATTCTGACAGCCGTACTGATCGCCTTTTTCAATTGGTACCCGTCGTATCTCGCACAGAGAATGGAACAGGTATTCGGCAATGCGGTCGCGGCCTTCGATCAGGATGACTTGGCACACGCGCGTGTCCTGTTTGACGAGGTTTTGACGCTACGGCCGGACTACGGCGACGCACTCTTATATCGCGGCCAGCTTTCACACGATGAAGGCGATATCGCCGGCGCGATCGGCTTTTGGGAACGAGTCCCCGATCGTCCCGCCAAGAATGCTGGTAAGGCAAGATATTTGGAAGGCGTCAATTGGCTCGAACTGGGGCATGCCAGACAAGCAGAATCCGCTCTGCGCCGTGCGGTAACAGCGAATCCGCGATTTGAGTTGCCCTACCGAGAGTTATTGGTCTTGTACACCGCGCAAATGCGCCGCGACGCAATCCGCGGCGAATTGCGGGCGCTCGGTGAACTCGGAATGCTCCAGCCACGTTATTTGGGATTCTTGGTATTGGATCAACGACATTCCGCCCCGGAAAGAGACCGCGACTATATCAAGCGATTTGTCGAGACCGACCCCAAAGATGTCGACAGCCTGGTAGCCCACATTCAATACCAACGTGTTCGCGGCCGGCACCGTGAGTCGATACAGATGTTGGAATCATTTCTAGCGAAGGATTCGGGAAATTCACGAATTCGCGGAATTTTGGCGGACGTCTATATGGATCAGAATCGACTCGAAGACGCATATCGAGTTCTCGAAGAGGTCACGATCAGTCATGCCTCGGATCCTTGCGTGCTAAGAAGCTGTGGAAGGTATTTGTCGTTGAACGGCGCGTGGCAGGACGCCAGGAAATGTTTGTCTCAGGTCGTCCAGGACATGCCCTTGGAGGAACCGTCGCGTTTGCGATTGATCGCTGTCTTGAAGCGATTGAATCAAGAACAGGAATTCCAGATTCATTCAAAAGGACTGGCCGTCCTCGATCAGCTTGTTCGCGATGCTGGTGACCTGTTGAACCTAGAAACGGCAGGGCGTCATCCACCAGCCAAACCCCGGCTGAAAGCCATCCTGGCGATCGGTGAGGGTTTGCTACAGATCGACTTGCCGGAAGATGCTTTCTTGTTTTTCGAACAGGCCTTGCTGCTTTTCCCAAAGAACCAGCGTGCCGCGGACGGTGTTGATCGGACATTGGCCGCTATTGACCGGTTGGAAAGCCGCCGAAGCCGCGATGCCGGCCAATCGGCGCGTGCGTTCCAAATCACGTCACTGCCGACTCCCCGCCAGAGGAATGTCAAACTGATTGGACGTAATGAATCTCGCGCACCGAATCCGACGGCAGCCACAATCCGCCTTCGAGACGTTCATGACGAGGCGGGGATTCAGTTTCAGTATTTCAACGGAGAAGAAGCGTCCGAGAGATACATGTTCCAAACCATGGGCGGTGGCGTTGCGGTAATCGACTTCGATGCCGACGGATGGCCGGATCTCTATTTCCCACAGGGTTCTCTGTTTCCGACCAATCGCGATCCGCGCGGGCCGTGCGAGAAGTTATTTCGAAATCGCGGAGATGGAACATTCGAAGATGTGACTGTGTCGGCGGGACTGGGACTACTGAGATATGGGATCGGCTGTGTTTCAGCCGACTTCGATAATAATGGCTATCCGGATTTATACGTGACGGCTCTCGGGCCAAACGTCTTTTATTACAACAATGGTGACGGAACATTCAACAAACTGACGATAGGCCACGCCGTATCGGGAGATGTGCTCAGCGCGAGCGCCGCGTTCTTTGACAGGGACAACGATGGAGATTTGGATCTCTACGTGGTCAATTACCTTGGTGATGCATTCAAGGATATTGAGACAGCCACGGGTACTTCGCGAAACGGATCGCCTTTGCCCTTTGATTTTCCCGCGGAACAAGATCGTTGTTTCACTAACGTGGGTGATGGAACTTTCGACGACGCGACGGACACGACGGGAATTGTCGTCCCGGGCGGATACGGGCTTGGCGTCGTGGCGGCGCATCTTGACGAAGACAATGACATTGATCTGTATGTTACCAACGACACGACTTCGAACTTCTTCTTTCGAAATCTTGGGGCTGACAAATTCGTTGAAGAAGGTTTGATTTCGGGAACCGCGGTTAATCGTGATGCGTTACCAGAAGGAGGAATGGGAGTTGCTTGCGCCGATTTGGATGGCAACGGACTGATGGACCTATTCGTGACGAACTATTATCAGCAAACGAATACATTGTATTTGAATCAAGGCGATCGAGTTTTCGTTGATACGACAGCCGCATCGGATTTGGCCGCCCAATCAGTTCTCTTAGTGGGATGGGGAGTGCAAGCCATCGACATCGATTCGGATGGCAATGATGAGCTTTTCGTGGCGAATGGGCACCTGGATGAGGACGTCCTTAAGCGGGGAATTATGTGGCGAATGCCACAGCAATTATTTCGAAATA
>CAUZVF010000510.1:0-5108 GCA_963582955.1 Planctomycetota bacterium | reverse complement strand
GCTCAACCGTGGCGACAGTCTGCGCTATGAGCGTGCAAACGCCCGAAAAAGCAGGCTTGTCGAGTACCAGACGCGGCGGCAAAAGAAGAGCGCCACACTCTTCGACACTCCTCATGCCAGTTCCGCCCGAAAATCACAGACCACAGAGACTTTCGGGACACCCACGAGCTAACCGGGCGGCGGCCAGCGACTTTCAATCTCAGATTCCGCGCCCAACCGCCGCTCCGGGTGCTGCGCAAGAACTTGGTCCACGTAAAAGGACAGAAGCAACTCTTCGACGATTACCGCTACTTTCTCGACATCACCAATGACCGCGAGAGCCCGGCTGCGGAAATCGTGTTCCAGGCCAACCAACGCTGCGGCCAAGAGAACCTGATCGGGCAACTTAAGAACGGCGTGCGTTCGTTGAAAGCGCCGCTGGACACCAGTGTTCTCATCGTGTGTCTCCGGCCATTGAACTTCCCCAGTTTTAGTGGGCGCGGTGTTAGGGTTAGTTGGGGCAGTTAATCTGTGCATGGAAATGTCCTTGGAGGATTTGCCTTCGTCGGAGCCGGTCGTCGGTCACTCGCCCCGCGCTTCTGGTGTCGTCAGTCCCGTTTCGGCCATAGTCGCCACCCACAAAAAAACGCTGCTGAAACCACTCCGGGACGTCCCCGCCCCAATAGCTTCAGCAGCGCTTGTTCGTAATTCACTTTTGGATTGCCGTTCGATGCAGCATCGATGCCAGCTTCGGAGTTTCCGTACCGCTATAGGATCCGTGAAATCGCCGTGCCCGTCAATGTGTACGGTCGTTTTCACCGTCCGCCGCCGGCCATAACCAGCCGTGAACGACGCCAACCACGGCCCGCAATCGGTCGTCGGAAACGCCGTGCCGATACACTCCGGCCATCGACGAATCGACATGACCCATTAGTGAATTGACGACCACTTGGTCACGCGACTCGCCGCCAATCGTTTCGAAGCCGTGGCGCAGACTGTAGAAACCTCGGTTGCCGTTGATGTCGAGACCCTTCAGCAACTTCTTGAATTTCTGGGAAAGCGCATCCAACGGGACAATCCGTTCGGTCCCGTCAGCCTGATGGGTCGTCTTGATTCTGACCCATGCGTTGCCGTGAACTGTCAGAAAGCACAAGTCGCCGTCTGCGTCGTCTTTCGCATCCGGTCGCAATCTGACAGCTTCTCGCAACGCTGAGACCGTCTCAGCCCACAATGGGACGCGACGTTCGATCTCAGTCTTCGGGCGCGGGAATTCAATCCAGCCGCCATCCAGGTCGACCGCCGATTGTGGCAATTTTGCGATATCGCTGTTTCCGAATCCGGCATTGATTCCCAAAAGCACCATTGCCCTGAGAATCGGATCGGCAGCATCAAGAATTCGACGCAACTCGTCAGCCTCAAAGATCCGTTGCCCGCGTTCGTTGCGAGCCCGCCTGATCATTTTAGCCGACGGTCGATTGAATGATTGGCCATAGGCAACCGGTCGGTCAATGAGACGCTGATCGTGCGCAAACTTGAAGAGAACGCGGCAGCGATTGATTTCGTTTTTCAGCGTGACCATGCCGCGATTCGCCGCTAGTTTTGCGCGCAGGCTTTCGAAATCGTCCGGCCTCAGATCGTCAACTCGTCTGGTCTTTCCGAGATGACCGATGACCAATTCGCAGGTCTTGTAGTAATCACGGAATGACCGTTCTGACAACTCCCCGGTTGTCAGTGACAACCGTTTGGATGTCAAAAACGAATTAGCCAGCGTCAGGATCGTGCAGCCGTCCGAACCATCTGGCGGAGGCGTGCGTCCGTCCTTGAGGAACGGCAGCTCGCGATTCAGATTCTCAAGAGCGCCGTCGGGATCGTCCCAGGGTCCAAAATAGTGCAGCTTCCCGCGAATTTTCTTGCACCATCGACCAGTTGGGTGCGGCGTCATGGGGAAGCCGGGATAAGGCTTTGCCGGCTTAGCGGGATTCTTGCTCTTTTTTCGCGTAACGTTAGACTTTGCCATCATCAACCTTTCGCTTAGAGGTGCTAGGTTGGTGCGACAACCGCAGGGATTAAGGCCCGGCGGTTGTCACTTTTCAAGCTTTGAACTCTATCGGTTGTCATAATGGTTGTCAAACGCAACACTAGCTACAATGCCAACCATCGAAAACAACGATAAAACAAGACTCAAGAGGGCGTAGCTCAGTTGGTAGAGCAACGGACTTTTAATCCGTAGGTCCAGGGTTCAAGTCCCTGCGCCCTCACTTCGAAACTGTGTTGATCAGAGCATTCTTCGTGTTTGAGGCAATCTCGAACCACCTGCAGAGCGGCTTGAGGAAGGCCCCTGAATGGGGCCGAAAACCGCCTAGCGTAGTTCGTCCACATCATCAAAGTGTGGGAACACTGATCTCCGCTTATCTTCGCTAATTCTATCAGCGTTGATTAGTGCGGATTAGTATTCTAAAACCACAAGCATCGCAATTATTGGTGCACGGATTCACGCAGGAAACGGCAGCGCCTGTGCAATTCTTACCAGCATATCGCGGTCGACGTTAGCATTTGATCGTTTTTCGCTTTTTGCCAATGCGGCCCATCTTTTCGATCTTCTCGATGTAGTCCGTCGCAACGGGGACTTTGCAGGCGGTGTCGCCGACGTCGACTGTTACTTTGCCGAGTTTCTTCGCCGTGGCTTTGGCTTGTTTCAGCAGCGGTTTGACGTAGGCTCCGACGGAAATGACGAATCCGTTCATGTTATATCGCACGGAATCTGGGGCGGTGTCGATTTCCTTGACGACGCGGTTTAACAGCTCTTTGATTTCCGCCAGATCCAATTCGTCATCCGGTTTCGTTGTGACAATGCCCGTATAGGTACACCAGCCGGTTGTCGCAATGGATTCATTCTTGGAATTCATCCATTTCATCGCCAGTTCGTGCGCGTGCGGGCTCTCGGTCGCGACCCACGGAACGGTGTACGCCGACAACATTCCCCAGTTCGAGTTCCTGGCCCACGATTGCAGTTGCCGTTTTGTCATTTGCGATCCGTCGGCGACGATTCCGGCCAGATACATCGCGTCACAGTTTCCCGTGTCGTACAACTCGCACGCGAGGTCTTGTTTGCCCTTGATCTTTTTGGCGATCACTTTCAGATCGGCGATTTTGACTCCGAACATGTTGTCGGGCGCACAATGCCGCTGATAGGTCTTGCGAGTCTGCTCGTTGCCCTTCTTTTTTAGTTCCGTCATGACTTGCTTCACTGTGTTCATTTCATGATTCCTGTTGCTGATCTCGAAGGATTAGATGCCATTCCAAAACTCATTCGGACGGTCGTTGGATTCGCAAGAACTCAGAATCTTTCGCCGGAATCCTGAAGTTTTGCAACTTCCAGTAGTTCCAAGTTTGTGAATTTCGACGGGAGCCTTGTCAGTCACGAACCCTGAAGGGGTTGAACAACATAGCCCAGGGCAATCGAAGCGCCGCCCTGGGACCGCAGTCCGAAAAGAACGACAACCCTGAAGGGGTTGCACAAAAACGGCTTGTTTTACCAGGTTTTGACGCTCTGTTTGTGAAACCCCTTCAGGGTTTTGAACTTCGGTTGCAACCCTTACCCAGGGCGGCGCTTCGCTTGCCCTGGGCTATGGTCTGTAACCCCTTCGGGGTAAAGAGTTACAAACCACCAGAGTTTGGTCAAACTTGGAACTACTGACTTCAGCTACAATATTGATGCCGTCTTGAGTTTGGTCATTCCCATTCTCCCACTTTCAGACGCCAGCGATCAATGGTCTGGTTGATTCGCTGGCGATGAGTCTTGTAGTAGATTGCTCCGAAGACCAACGTGACTCCGATCAATAGCACCAAGCTGCCAACGATGGTCATCCGCGAGCTGCGTTCCATTCCGGCGAGGACTCGGTAGAGAATCGAGGCGATGTCCGTCATTAAGGCCGCGAATCCCAGAACGAGATATAGCCGGATTCGCAAGAAACTGCCCAACGCCATCGACGCCAGGCAAACGAGCATCAGCGTCAAATTGAATGGGATCGACGTCGCGTCATCGATCAATGCGTAGTAGCCCGTACTACTCAGCATGACCAACAATGTCACCAGACGAATCCGGTTCCGGGCATCGGCGGCAATGCGCTGCCGGAACATCTGCAGCAGGATCAATACGCCGACGCCGACGGGAATTGTGTAGGCGTGGATGACATCCAGTCTCAAATTGGTCCAAAAATACAACAGAATGAACGCGACGAAGCCGGAGACGGCAACGACGTTGTATGGCGATTCTTTTTCGTCTTTGCCCATGAATGTGAACATCAGACTGTGCAGGCCCACAACGAGCAATGCGACGTTCGTGTCCAGGCCATGATAACCGACCCAGACCAACGCGATGGCCGGCATCGCGAAGAGTGTTCCCAGCAGCGGAATGCGGACTTCGCGGCTTTGCAGATCGAAAACTTGTTTGGTTCCGGTCAGCGCGAACGAGACCACCAAACTCGCCCAGACATCGTAATGGAGATTCCAGGCCTCGGTCGTCAGCATCAATTGCCGGCGCACGACGGCGAAGAATCCCAACACGCAAAGTTGCAAGACGACATAGGGAGGAATGCTGCGTCGCAGCCGGCCTTCGTAGAACCACCCAATCGAAAACGCCGCGTACAGACTCAGCACAACGACCAGTTCTCGCGGCTCGAACGGTTTGCCGTAGTGAGCGATCTGAGCGACGACCGTCGCGACAAACGTCAGCCACAATGTGACACTGTTAATCGTGGCTCCGCGCGCTCCCATCCACGAAAGTGTGTGATCGAACGAACGGGGATGGGGACGATCCAACCGGTCGTAATCGGCCAACAGGCGGACTTGAAAGACGCGTGCCATCGTTCCCATCAGAAAAATGATTGCTGTCGTTACCAGCCATGGCCAACTACGGAATGCTGCATCCCAACCGGCGTTCATCAAATCGGCTTGGCTGAAGTATCCCAGCCACGCGGGAATCCACAGAATGATTGCCGCTGCGGCCAATTCTTCACCAGATCGCGCTGCACGAGTCCTGCGCGGAGTCAATGCCGCCAAAACAGCGCCGATTGCGACGGCCCACAAACCGACCGATGATGAAGGGTGTTGATAGAAAACATGGAACA
>CAUZVF010000509.1:0-5112 GCA_963582955.1 Planctomycetota bacterium | reverse complement strand
TACGCGGGAGGCGCCCTTTCCCGGCGTCAACGCGTTCGGTTTGAGTTACGACTTCCGGGGACCAATCCAAAATGTCTTTACGACGCTGGTTGTGCGACTGGCCCACAGCTCAAGCTTTGTGGAGCGGGATTTCTACCGGGACGCCGCCGCTTACCAGGCACGACAGGGCGGGCGGTGCATTGTGTTGCTTCGCGAGCGAGGGGCAGGCGTCGGACGCCTCTCGGTTTTCTTCGAAGGGGAAGTGGCGAAGACGACGAAGGCCGCGTTCCTCCGCTACGTGTACGAGCATCTGAACCGCCGCGCCGTGGCAGGCAGCATTACCCGGGAGCGCGAATACCACTGCCGCAACTGCGGCTATAGCATGGACAATCAGGTCGTGGAACGCCGGCTCGAGAACGGCTTGAAAGACATCGTCTGTCCCAATTGCGATGAGCGGCAGCCGTTGTACGACCTTCTTCTGCAAGAATCCGAGGCGACCGACGAAGCCCTGCGCCGCATTGACGAAGACGCCCGATTGGCAAAGAGCCGTGAAGTGGCAGTCCTTCGTGTCGAAGGACTTCGGGACCGCGATGACCATGACCTGTTTCTGAGCTACAACAGCGACGAACGACAGGAGGTCCTCCGCATCGCGGAAAACCTCAAGGGGGTCGGACTGCGGCCTTGGTTGGACGTTTGGGATCTGGTACCAGGGCGCCCCTGGCAGGAGGCGCTCGAAGACGCCATCGAAAAGCTGCCTTGCGCTGTGATTTGTTACGGGCCTTCCGGGATCGGGCCATGGCAAGACCGTGAAATCCGAGCGTTTCTCGAGGAGTTCGTCCGGAAGGATAAACGCGTGATTCCGGTCCTCCTGCCCGGGGCACCCAAAGAGCCAAAACTGCCGGTCTTTTTGCGCGCCTTCACCTGGGTTGATTTGCGCGACCAGGATATCGCGAAAGGCAGCGGCCTAAAGCTGCTGGTCGCGGGAATTCTGGATGTGCCGCCGAACGAGATTGCCGGTCAGGCGCTAGACAAAATGCTAGTGGCGCGGGTTCGGGAGCGAATACGACGAAAGGGTGCAGGATCGGCCACAAAGACCACTTTGATGGTCCCGTTGGATCAGGAGTTTGACGCATTTGATGAGATGTCCGTCGAGGCCGTTCGAGCACAGATTGCCGAACGCCTGGATATCCCAAGTGAACACATTCGTGTCGTCGGCACGAGTGAGGGCAGCGTCAAGATTAAGTTTGAGTTCGACGATGCGAACGAAGCGGGCACTTTCTTTTCCCAGATAGCAAATGGCCACTCCGATGCTCTAAAGCAGTTTGAGAAGAAGTGGAAGGGGAAGAAGAAGGAATTCTTGAGTGAGAACCAAGGCAACGTCCCGGAAAAGAAGAGCCTTGATTCCGCAGCCACCCAAATCAATGTCACGGGCGACCCGACAATTCATATAGGAGACAAGACTGAGGAAAAGAAAACGACGATCAAGATGCAGGCCAACTATGGACAGATTGGCGAGGTCTTGACCAACTGCACGAACGTCATCAACCAACAGCCGGACGGCGACGCCAAGACGCTTCTGGCAAACCTGACAGACGAGGTGGAGGCGCTCATTGAGGCTCTGCCAGACGAGAAAAAGGAAGACGCCGCGGACAACCTCAAGCTGCTCGTGGAGGCGGCCACAGCTGAAAAGCCGAAGCGTCCCTGGTATTCCGTTTCCTCCGATGGCCTCATCGAGGCATCAAAGTTCGCCAAGGACTTTACCGGTAACATCGCGGGGACGATTGGACAACTGGGCAAACTGTTCTGGCCGGACTTTGCATCGGATGACGGAGACAGCGGGAACGGTTGATTCAATCACGACGAGAAGAAAAGGTGTCAGGTTCCTGACACCTTTTCTTCTTCGCCAACGGGCACCGACGCGAAGCGATGGTGCCTGGGATGATCGCAGCGATTCAGACGCATGGCGAACTTCTTCAATGGCATCCGCACATCCACGTGCTGTTCACCTGCAGAACATTTACTCCCGAGGTCGATTTGCTGGAGTTAACCGAGTTCGATATGCAGCAACTGTTGGTTGCATGGGACCCTCGCCGTCTTCGCGCTGTATTTAGACGAGGAGAAGATTGAGCCGGAAGTTGTCGAGAAGATGCGAGGTTGGGAGTATCAGTTAGTATTTGACAGGAGGGCTCGAGGGCGGGCTATCGCGAGGGCAGTCTTGGTTTTCGACTTTCAGGTCTAAGTTATATTCGATGTCCTCGATTGCTTGACGATGCTGCTTTGATTTCTCCATCCGTGATCTGGCGCTGCGGATTGAATCCAAAGGACTGTCCGGATGTGCCAAGCCAAACTGCTGCGATAGAATGGAAAGTGATTCCCCTGTCCAACGGCGGCGGCAAAAACGGGGCAGGTACCTTACGCCGTTTTTGCCGCCGCAAAAACTAAGGTAGTCCGCGGACGTGACACGGAAATATGCTGCTGTTTCCGAAACGATCTACTGCGGCCGTAACCGCCTTTAACCGTCGCGTCGTACACGGCCCCAATTTGTCGTCGTCGGAATGAGCGAATTAACCTCCAACATTGAAATACCACAACAAACATGAATCGACTCAACATCGTCCGGCTGATCGCGACTCTCCTGTTGAGTGTCGTCACTCTCTGCGCTGCCACCGCCAACGCATCGGAACGGCCAAACATCCTATTCATCTTTGCCGACGATTGGGGCTGGGGTGACCTTGGTTGTCACGGGCATCCGTACGTGAAGACACCCAACATCGACCGACTGGCGAAAGAAGGCACGGACTTTCATCGATTCACGGTCGCCAGCGGAGTGTGCTCGCCCAGTCGGACTGCCGTCATGACTGGGCATTTTCCGGCCCGCTACAACATCGACGGTCACTTCGCGTGGGTTCCCAGTAATGCGAAGCGCAACATGCCCGACTGGCTGAGTCCCGAGGCACCTTTGCTGACTCGGTTTCTGCAGCAGACTGGATACCGAACCGCACACTACGGCAAGTGGCATCTAGCCAACGATATGATCCCGGATTCTCCGACACCTGCCGCCTACGGATACGACGATTACGGCGCCTTCAATTGTTCCGGCGAACAGATGCCGTGGCACGAGGATGCGGACCGCGCGTCGGCGTTCATCGAAAAGAGCGTGGCTGAAAAGAAGCCGTTCTTCATCAACGTGTGGATGCACGAACCTCACACTCCGTTTCATACGGTTCCGAAATACGAGTGGCGTTTCCGAGACCTGGATCGGGCGGATCAGATCTACGCCTCGGTGTTGTCCCATGCGGACGACCGAGTTGGCAGGTTGCTCAGTACGCTCGACCGACTTGGGATCGTCGACAATACGCTCGTGATCTTCAGTTCTGACAATGGCCCGGCGAGGGCCGCCCGGCCGACCGAACTCACCTTGCAGTATGACACTGCCACCGGCGCCGGATGGGGAATCGGTGCCTCCAAAGGAATCACCGGAGGACGAAGAGGATACAAGAGTTCGCTTTTTGAAGGTGGCATTGGAGTGCCCTTCATTGCACGTTGGCCGGGCAAGATCGCGGCTGGAAAAGTCGACGAAGCCTCCTTAATTTCCGCCGTCGATCTGCTGCCCACCTTCTGCGAACTGGCAGGAGTAAAGTTGCCAGCCGACTATGATGCCGATGGCGTCAGCGTGGTGGATGTGCTGAAAGGTGAGCCGATGAAGAAACGACAGAAGCCATTGTTTTGGAAATTTGGCTCTCGGTGGCCTGCTCAGGCATCAAAGCCCAACCATTGGGTGTCGTGGGCAGTGGTTCATGGCCAGTGGAAGCTCGTGGCAAATCGCGACCTGTCACATGTCGAGCTGTTCGATATCACTCACGATGTGACCGAGTCCAACGATCTGAGATCGTCGTAGCATGATGTTGTCGAAGAACTCCTGGGCAAGCTGAAGAGTTGGCAGGCATCGCTTCCCGATAGGCCGACCGGAAAAGTGTTCTCGAAATTGCGGCAGGAAACAGATAAAGCCAGAGCGAGATGAAGCAAGTTGGTTTCACTTAGCACCCGCATCAGCCATCTGAGTAAATCTCCGGCTACTGAATGCAGCTGCTCTTTCGCTCGCGGATCCACTGTCGCTCTTCTTATTCTGTCATTGGTGTCGCGTGAGTGCCGAGCAGCTCACGCCATCGGCGTCTCAGGCGGCCCAACATCGTGGAAGGTGGCGGAGGCCTGCGAGAATGGAAAAGTAGGAAGTGTTTCAGCTGATCCCCATGAAAGACGACCCACACGTCAAACTGAATGCCTAACAGAAAACAGTATTCGAACATGTCGAGGTTTGAATCAGAATGATCAATCGTTTGCGAACGACTCTCGACGTAGTCAAAGACCGAGTATTCGGCAACAAATTCTTACCGTGGCATTCCCGGGTACAGTGGTGGGGTGTCGGGAAACAGGTGGAATTCAACGTTGGTTTCATCAATGACGCTGAAGCTCATTTCGCTAATCCGCGTATTGCGTATGGTTCGACGGTTCGTCGTCGGACTTGTCGCCGCGAAGGCCGCGCGCCAGGTATGCGAACACACCAATGATGACAACAACTGAGATGATTCCGAAAACGTTTTCCATGGGGACTCCTCAATCTTACCCGCCGCGGTCAACATGGCGACAAGTGGTTAATGTATTCATGCGACAGACTTCGTCATTCTGAATCGGACGCGTCGTGGATTTAGTTCGTTTGCCGTTCGAGTCGGTCGTTGGAAATCGCCAACCGGTCGTCGACTTCAATAAGATCGTTCAGAAAGCCGGATTTGTCTTGCGGAGAAATCATAACGAACTTCATTTTGCCGTTTCGGAAGTAATTGATTCGCAGACGATCCAAAGACAGCGCGGGTGAGCTGAGCGGGTTGTGGGTCGGAAAAATCTCCTGAATCTCATTGACGGGTACCGTGATTCGGAACATGGCGCATCGAATAACAAGTTCGGTTTGAGTGATTTCATAACTGATGGTTCCGACCAGCCAGACGGTGATTGCTGCCGAGCCAAGCAAGACACATCCAACCCATGCGGGCTCGCTGCCTGAGATCAACACAGAAAAGCCCGCAACAGCCATCGCAATCACGGCCGCACCAATCACGGCCATCAGCCACCAGTCTT
>CAUZVF010000508.1:0-5112 GCA_963582955.1 Planctomycetota bacterium | reverse complement strand
TCGAGGTACGCGACAACGATCTCCGCCGTGCAGCGACCGACTCCGGGGATCGTCATCAGACGCTGAATGTGTTGGCTGGCTTTGGCCAGCTCGTCGAGCCGGCGATCCAGTTCCTTTTCCTGAGCGAATGCGTGATCCAGCGACTCGACCAGCATCCCGAGTTGGCCACGCCAGAACTCTTCTGCGGGACACTCCGACAGCGGGCGGCTTTGTGTGCGGAGAAACTCCAGTCCGGCCCGCGTCCAGGCACTCTTGCCCGAGGCCAACAATGCCTGACCCTGAGCCTGCCACAATGCTCGAATCTCGTTTTGCAACGACACGCGCCGAGACACCACGGCCTGCCGAAACTTCAACAGGCTGCGTTTCGCCCGCACTGCCCGGCTCGGGACGTGCACCGTGGGCAACTGATTCATGGCCGTTAGCCGCGCCAGCTTGAGCGCGTCGTCTCGATCCGTCTTGCGTTTGATCTTGCTCCAGCGCCAGGCTTCGCCGTTGGGATTGGCCACGAAGAATCCCACGCCGAGTTCTTCGCACAGATCGGCCAGCCACCCGGCCGCCGTGCAGGTTTCGAACACGACTACGTCAGGCTGCTCGGTCTGAATCAACCGCGTGAACTCGTTGCGATGAGTCACCACGCTCGCGAATCGATAGTCGCCCTCCACATAAATACAAGCCACTGTCTTGAACTTCCCCAGGTCCAGTGCGAGAATTTTCATTGCCGTGTGCTCCTTTACCTTTTCAGGGAATCTGAAATGAGGCGCTGTCACTTGCAGCGACCTCGCGGGGAACATTCCCCAACGGCGGGAGACTAACATCTCCCGCCAGCACACGGCTTACATGGATTCTTTAGGCACCTAATCCACACGCCATGAAACTTCGTGCGACATACACGCTATCGTTTCTCGCAATCCTACCGGATGGATTCGACAAACACCTCAAGCTCGACCTTGAAGGCAAGACATTCCAACTAACTGAGTGGAACGACGCCGAGCGACGCGTGACCGCGATCATCGAAACCCCCGTTAATCGCGACACGCTATCAATACAAACCGGCCCACAACCGCTTGACCGTAGTGCGCCCACAAAAGGAATCGCGGTTCCTGAACGAACGGATGTTGGACGGCTTCTTCCCAGAGTCGTACACATCCTCTCGTTCCTAACTGATATCCCTATCCGGTACGCCCACAAGCTCGGCGGCGACTCTCTTGTCGCTGAATCCTCAGACGACGCCGAGTTTCTGGATAACTTTGAAACCAAACAAATTCACGTGGAACTGACAGCAACGGTTTCGACTCGATCGTTTTCACTTCCGAGTGTCGACACTGCAACTCTCGAAGCCCTCGCGACAAAAGAATTGGGGCTGGCCTTGTACGCGCAAGCGTTACTGATCCAAGAACCGATTGCTGCCTATCGCGAATTCTGGAAGTTGCTCGAATCTGCCTTCGGCGAAAAGGACGATCAACTTATTTGCTGCCTTTCAGATTTTCCTCCGGCCCAAGAGCTTGGCTTCACTATGGACGAACTTAAACAACTGCACATTCTCCGGGGCCGAGCTAGTCACGCCGAAAGCCGGTCCGGTGTCAAGGAACATCGATTCGTTTTTACCGAAACTACGCGCCGGCTGCCACGACTTAAATGCCTCGCAGAACGGGTCATCCTCACAAAGAAAACGTGGGGCGTACGAACCACCAGTACTGAAGCACTCGCATCGGTCGCCGGCTATGTAGACGCAAATGACGACATGGTCTTGATCAAACCAAACCTGACCGGTGACAATGGAGATTGACGCCGCAATACGGTGACTAACGGTTGGCGCGGGCAAGGCGGCGGTCATCCCGGTTGACTTTCCAAATCGCCTGGCGGCTCACTTTTTTTGCTATTCTTGCCGGTAAGGTCGTGGTTTGGGATTCATGAGCTCGACGAGGCGATCCTTGATCGCGTACGCGATGAACGCGTTACCCAGCGGCGAGTGATGCCCGACGTAGTATGGCTCCAGGAACTTCTCAACGGACGTGTGATCGCCGCGAGCAGCTTCGAAAGCCGACAACAGATCGACAAAAGGCAGGCCGCGTTTTTGAAGATGAACCACGATCGACTGGTCAAACCTTCGGCCTGAGCGCACCGTCCGCTCGATGTCGCTCTGCGGGTAAGTCAGCATGAACAGAACACGTTTGTCATGGGAGTTGGCGAAGGCCACGACTCTGTCGATGGTGCGAATCGTAGCATAGAGAGACTCCTGGAGCAGCAGCTCGCCGCACGCGCGGTGAAGCTCTTCCGGTGTGGTGACCTTCACCGGTCGCCCATGATCCGCTGCGAGCCTCATCAGCCGATCATAGCTCAACTCGGCGCGGCCTTGTTGAGCGTTGTGGCGCGCGACCTGTACGTGCAGAATGAGATCGTCCCGATAAGTCTCGCAGACCCAATCGAGGTTGCAATATTTGTACAACGACTCGCGCATGGGGCACGGATTGGGGCGCTCCTCGAAGGTGTCGCGGGCACTGTTGACGTTGACGGATGGAATGGGTGGCGCCGGATGCTTCGGGCTCTTCGTGTAATACAGGGCCTGCCAACCGACCAATTGACGTTCGTAAGGAGGAGTCAGGTTGAACAAGATGTACTTGGCCGGTGTCCGCTGCTCTTCTCGGCGCATGCGGACGTAGGACTGATAAGCCGTCTGCCCTCCGACTCCGTAGTTTCGCACGGGTTCTTCGAGGTGTCCGGCAAGGAATTCCTGCCAGGTCTCGGCGTCGCCCACCTGTTCTCCGTCAGTGAAACTACTGCCATACGAATTGATGCGGCACGCCCGCTCCTCATAAGCGATCATTCTCCGCGCGCCGTCGTCGGTGTACCGATAGCGGACGAGTGATCCGTCGATGCCTTCGCGAAGGACACGGTTAGCCATCCGATACCCCAGGAGCGAGTCATACTGCGAGAAGGCCGACTCTTTCGGGCGCAGCCATTCGTCGATCTCTTCTCGACGATAGACCCGTTCTGCCAGAAAGGCTCGCACCGAGAGCGAATATGCATCTGTATTTGCATTGCGTGGGGACAGATCATCGGCACGAGTGGCACCGGCAAGCAAACACCAAGTAGCGACCAGGATGAATGTTTGCCGATTGTCCGTGGGTAGGGTTTTCATAGTTGTTTTTTCAGCCCCTTCTGTGCGGACAGAATCTCACGCAAAGACGCAGAGCTTGAGAGATCACCTCAGTTATCTCCGTTGACTCCTGTTCCTTCAATATGAGACGCAATGTCAACCGGACCGAAGGCAGGGATGGCCATGTCGTTTTCGTCGGTGATGTTCACAAGCGGCATGGATCCGGAACCGTACACAAGCGAATTAGCCGAGCTTGCCGGCTGGGACAAGTGCAAAATCACACGGTTGTCGACATTGCGCGTGAATCCAACGTATTGTATCGGGCAAGCGAACCATGTCCCACAACATGGCTTTAGCACCGATCAATTCAGTTGCAGGCGACCGATGGCAAGGTGATTGAAGTGGCTGCCACGTGGGCCCTCGCCGCCGGCGACATAGATCGTTTTGCCGATGATTACCACGCCGCAATCGTTGTATACAGCGGCGGGTGGAATCGTGCCCTCCAGTCTTCCCCAGCGATCTGTTGTAGCGTCGTAGACGAAGGCCAGGTCGTTCCAAAGATTGCCATTTGAATACGGCTCCGTAGTCGGTCCGACACAGCCACCTACGAGAACGATGTAGCGGTTGCGGCAGGTCGCAGCCGCCCAGCCCGATACCCAAACCGGCGGTTTCGCGTTTTGAAACCAGCCGTCGGACATCGGATCATATTTCAGGCACTCATTGACCCACGCGCTTCGGTTTTTCCTGTCGAAAGTCAGACCACTGAAGACGTACAAGCAATCTCGGCATGGCGCAGCCGCCACCCATCCGCGACCGACACCGGGAATCGAGGATCGGGCCTGCCAACCGAGTTGTGGCTGCGTGAGGTCGAAGACGTCGGTTGTGCCCTTAACGGTGGATTCATGATAGCCGTTCACAGAATCCCACCGGACGCCACCGGCGACGATGAGGCGATCACCGACACGACCGATACCCATATGTGTGCGGGGTACGGACAGTTGGCCTTGTGTTTCCCAGTCAAGCGGTTTTTTCGATAGGTCCAGCTTGAAGCAATCACCGGAAACGTGTTCGCCCTGCGGATTGCCTCTGCGTTGCATGCTACCACCGATGACGTAGATGGCATTGTCAGTGGCGATGGCGCGTGTGTATTCACGTCGAGCTGGCATCGACGGAAGTTGCGTCCACTGCTTCGAGGCAGGGTCGTAGCGATGTGCCCACTTCGACGTCCGGTGGCTTGCTCGATTGGAGCTACCATCACCGGCGGGAATGAATCCGCCAACGAGGTAGATGCGGCCATCAACAACGACCATACCCGCCCCGCTGATCCCCGCTCGCGGGCTGTCATCAATGAACGGGATGCGCTCGAGAGTCCAGACGATTACACCCACGGACGGCAACCGCTTGACGGCAGGCGTCATATTCTTCGAAAGCTGAATGTAGGGCGGATCGGCCCACTTCTCCGGCTGCGCGAGTGCCGTGGTGCCTCCGAATATCAGGAATGAAGAGATGACAACCGTGATGCGACCGGACGTGATTGCGGTTCTGGGGTTCATTCTCGTCCCTCGGATGATCGTTCTCTGCGCTCATAGAGCACTGACGTAAGTCATACTCAATGGTGCTCAAGATACCCAACCAAGCACTACAACTTGCAACGTTACACTTTGTGCGCTGTTCACAATTCTGAGCTCTTTCCCGCAGAAAACACGAGTCGATAGAGTGCATTCTCTTCGATTCTACGTGTGTTGGTCCGACACGCCGCAGTATCTTTGCGATATTCGTTTCCTGCGGGCGGTCAATCAGCCTGCAGCAGGTTGCGTGAATTCCGAAACTGCAGGCGGACGATGAACCCGACGCACTTGCGCATCACCCGACAACTTCAGCGGTCAATCACACCGGAATAGGTTACGCATGCCGGAATGGCACTGGACGATGTCAACGAGACCACTTACACGTGCTAGCCTCTCGACGTTGAGACAAAGTCGAATCACCCATTCAGCGAGGGACGCTCTTGAGTG
>CAUZVF010000507.1:0-5115 GCA_963582955.1 Planctomycetota bacterium | reverse complement strand
TGGCCTTCGCGGTCGATTTCCATGAGGTACATTCCCGGCAGATGCCGCAGTCCGGCCTCTTGAATTGTTTTTCCAATCAGCGGGCAGTTGGCTTCCACGAGCATCTCGACGGTAAACTCGCGTGGATCATCCAACGGAGTGATTGCGGGCTTGCGTTCGGGCAAGAAGAACCGCGAACACAACACAATGTAGATGATTCCGGCAATGGCCGAGGGAATTCCAATCCACGCGATCTCGAACATCTGCAAACCAGGTCGGTCAGATTCGATCAGCAATCCGTTGACCACCAGAGTTGTGCTGGTGCCGATTAATGTACACATGCCTCCGAGAATCGCGGCATAGCTGAGCGGAATAAACAGATGCGACACCGAGATGTGATGCTTCTTGGCCCAATCACTTAATACGGGCAGCATCATGGCCACCACGGGCGTGTTGTTCAAAAACGCACTGGCAATTGCCGTGGGAACCATGACTCGCGTTTGTGCCGCTTTCAACGACCGCGGTTTTCCCAGCAACTGCTGCCCGATAAAGCTGACGGCGCCGGTTTGACGCAGACCTTCGGCCACGACATACAAGACGGCGACCGTGATCAGCCCCTCGTTGCCGAATCCGGCGAAGGCGACCGACGGTTCGATGACCCCGGCGAGGATCAGCAGCGACAAACCGCCAAGCAGAATTAAATCGGGATTCGTCCGCAGCAGCGACAGCGCGATGATGACGATCGCCAAAACCGTCAGCGTCACCGCGACTCCCCAATCCATGCGTCCAATCCTATTGAATCTCGGCGGACTTGATTGCTGACAGTAGCGATTCGTGCAAACGATCGTTGCTGACGATGACACCTCGATTGGCCGTGAGTTCACGTCCGTATGGAAATTCCAGCGGACGGCCGAAAATGTCGGTAACCCGGCCACCAGCTTCTTCCACAATCAAAACACCGCCGGCATGGTCCCAAATCTTTTCACGATAATCGGCCGACGTCGGCAACCGAAGATAGGCGTCGGCTTCGCCACGGGCAACAACCGCGTACTTGGCCTGGCTGTCGAGCCGCACGGGTGGCTGATTGATTCCGAGCGTCTCGGCAATTTGCGCGGATTTTCCGTGGGAACTGTGGCCCGATTCGACGGACTCACAGAATCGGGCGTCGGCCCATTGTTTGGTATCGCTGACTCGCGTGACCCGTGCATTCTCAATATCTGGCTGGTCGATCGAAACCTCAAAACTGCCGTGTCCACGAATGGCATGAAACATCGCGCCGCTGGATTTTGTATCATCCGAGCGTTTTAGATTGGGGCAACCCAAAACCGCGAGTTGAATCTGCCCGTTGATGATCAGAGCTAACGAGATTGCGTATTGCTCACCGCGTAGAAAACCCTTAGTGCCATCGATCGGATCAAGCGTCCAAAACCGATCCGAGTAATCCGCATGGCCGCCGTGGTCGATCCAATCGCACACTTCGGGACCCGTGGCGTGAATCGATTGCCGTGCGAGTTCCGAGACCGCACGATCAAGGACCGTGGCGTTCTCCCGTTGACGTAACGCTTCCGATCCCTCTTCGGCAATGATGCGATCGTTAGGAAACACGTCGCCGATCGCACGGCAAATAATTGCCTGAGAACTGTAGTCAGCCACGGTGACCGGACTGCGGTCGCTCTTTTCAAGAACGTCTTTCGTGATCGATGCCTGCACCGACCGACAGACGCGGGCGGCGACGACAACGGCGTCGATCGCGACACGCAACTCGTTTTCAAGATTCTGTCTGATGTCTGGATTCGCATCCATTGTGCTAAACCGTTTTCAAGTCGTCGGGCGAGCGGCATGCGTCAGCTTGCCGGTCAAAACAATGTGGCCCGTGCCGGCGGACTGACGTCCGCCGCTCGCCTGAAAATAGCAATTAGGAAATCTCGACCGGCATGTTCGTTTCTGCACTGCGAGCCACCGCTTCGGTGAATTCCATGTATCGTACGCCGGTTTCGAAATCAGTGAACCGCACAGTTTCTTCTCCTCGGATTGCCCCGATAAACTCCGCTTCGACCCGCCATCCACCTTGTTTTTCAGTTGGGATATCGACCACACGTAATTCCGCGTCGCCAACAGCGCCGATTTGCAGTGTTTGCTTCGGAGCCACTTCCAGCTTGATCGTTCCCCGGCTCCCGTACATGTGAATCTGCAGACCCGGGCCGAAGAGGCCGATTCCGCTGAGATGATACAAGCCTCGCGCGCCGCCTTCCAACTGAGTCACGATTTGAACGCTGTCGGGCACGGTCGCTTCAACGGATTCGTCACCCTGTCCCGATGGGCGTTTGGGTTCAAAGATCGTCGTCTGAGCGAAAACACGTACCGGCGGCGGAGCCCATCGCAATGCGGCCTCGTGCAGAATGCCCATCGCCAACACGTTTAAGCCGCTGATCTCGTTATCCTGTCGCCAGTGCAATGGCTGCTGAGAATCCCAGAATAGGTCATTGGCTCCAATGACGACGAGTTCACGCAATTCGCCCAGGAATCCTTCTTCCAAGAGCTCTTGAATGACATTCTGTTGCACGAATCCAAACGGGCTGGGGACAATCTGAGCGACCAGGTCGGGATGAGCCTTCGAGGTGGCCAGCATCTGTTTGGCCTCGGTAGCGTTGCGGGCCATCCGGGCTTCGCACAAAACATGCTTTCCGCTCTCAAGCGCCGCGCAAGTCACTTCACAATGCATATTCGGCCATGTGCCAATCATGACGGCATCAACGTCGGGATCGGCGACAAGTTCGTCCCAACGCGCGTATGTTTTGGGGATGCCAAATTCCGCCGCGGCTCGTGCGGATGACTCGGCCGAACGATTCACGACGCCGACGAGTTCGACGCCGTCGATGGCCCGAAAACCGGGAACGTGCCGGTCGCGAGTGTTGGCTCCCGCGCCGACAATTCCTACGCGAATGGATTCACTGGACATGGCGGTTGGTTCGATTGCGAAAAAGAGTAACGACACAGTCGTGTGGAAAATTCGGAAAGCATCGGCTCAAGACCATTGCGAAGGGCACCCGTCACGTGAATGACGACTAAGCACCGACCGAGAAATAACTGTTTCATTGTCGCTTTTCGCTCCGCGAAAAGGCACCCTTTCGCGGAGCGAAAGGCGACATTTAGTGTCTGGCCAGTTCTAAGCCGCTTCAAGATGACCAGCACTACCTTCGGGGTCAAGTCGGCGAAGGATGGCATCCGCGGTGCGAACGGTTGCGCCCGTTTGCATGACCTCGTCGCGAAGACGTCTCATTTCGAATTTGACACGGTCAAGCTCTGCCGGATCGCTCAGCCAGCGGTTGATCACATCGGCCATCTTGCCGACGGATGAATCCGGACGTCCCACACTCGCGCATTCGGGCATGACCGGATAGTTGGCGATCAAGTTCGGCAACGACATGTACCGGCAGTCGATCATCCGGTTCGCGACAACATAGAATTCCCAACTGCAATGGTAAATCACATAAGCCGGCGTCGTCCGAGCCAACATTTCGAGGCTGACCGACCCGGACACCATCATGCAGCATTCGGCAAGCTCGATCACCTCGGACGTCTTATCGACGAAAAAGTGAATGGGAAGTTCATTATTTTCGCCCAACAATTGGGACTCACAAAATCGTCGATGCGATTCGTTGTAACACGGAACCAGGAACCGCGTGTTTGAATGCTGGGCATGAACGCGCTTCGCGGCATCGACCAATATTGGCCAGTGGCGCTTGACTTCTTGCGTGCGTGAACCAGGCAGCAAGGCGATGTTTTGATATTTCTGGGATTTCCAAACATCAATGAACGGTTGATCGAGCTGCCTTTCCGCCACCTCGTCAAAAAACGGATGCCCGACAAATTCGACTTCGATCCCGTGCTGAGAGTACCAGTCTTTTTCGAACGGGAGTCCGCACAGTACGTGATCGATGAATTTTCGAATTCGTTCAACGCGCCACGATGCCCAAGCCCACAATTGTGGCGGCAAATAGTAATAGACCGGGATACCGGCCGCTTTGGCCCTGCCCGCGATCCACCAGTTGAAGCCTGGATAATCCACCAGCACGACAGCATCGGGCCGATGCTCTCGAAAATACCGGTTTGCCTTGCGGTACAGTGAAAAGAACGTCCACAACAACGGCACGACTCGCAGGAAGCCCATGATTGCCAGATTGGTCAATTGAAAGTGATTCCGGCAACCGGCTTGTTCCATCAATGGACCGCCGTAACCGGAAAACTCAAGATCGGGCCGCCGCCGTTTCAATTCGCGAATCAGACGCGCCGCATGCTGATCGCCGCTGGGTTCTCCGACCGAAAAGAAAATCTCCATACATACCCGTTCGTCATGTGACGTCGCAGAATCGACAATTTCCGTTCAAGACTTACTGTTTTGGCGGGAAGTTACGGCGAACAAAGCAATACCGTCAAGAGCGATTGCCAGCACGGCTGAAATGAACACGCCGTACTCGATTGAGTATACGAGCCATAATTGTCGAGTCGCCATCAGTCGAAATGTCGTTCTGGTTCCTTAGATGGTCGTTTTTTGTCTAAAGTTCGCCAAGTTTGCGATACTGCTTATGTTAACCCTTCGTTGCGACACGGTGCCGTAGTAACCTTCCCGTTCGATGCCCGAATTTCGAGTGCTTGATGGAAACCCAATGCTCTACAATTGCTTAAGAGTCAGACGCGCGGGCGTCCGATTTGTCGTCGTCGCGATACTTCTCTCAATTATCGTGCTTGGCATCTCGCTGAGTGTGCAGGCCTATTGTGCCTTTCGCCAAGAACAGGCAATTGCTGCAAGCTTGGTTCCATGGAACGGCGAAATTCCTGATATCCGGCAGATACTCGTTGAGGCAACCAGTTCTGCCCAATCGATCAAAGATACTGCAATTCGAGACATTGCATTCGATGCGATCTCAAACAGGTTTGCGGAGGCGGGGGACTTTCGGATGGCGCTTCGTGCAGCCAACAGCCTAACGAAATCCTCATTGGCGTTAGCCTTGGAAAGAATTGCGACGACACAGGCAAAAGCGATTGACTTCGAGGGAGCACTGAAGACAGCAGGTAATATCAAGGACAGTGGCGTAAAAGTTAGAGCCCTTGCAGTAGTTGCAATGGCTGCCGCCG
>CAUZVF010000506.1:0-5117 GCA_963582955.1 Planctomycetota bacterium | reverse complement strand
TCTAAGTCAAACGCGAATTGAAGTTTCGGATCGCATGCCAACTGCCGCAACATGTGAGCAAACAGTGGCACGTCGGACTTTCGGACGGCTGATTTCAACGCTTCGGACGCCGTTTTCGTGGTGACCTTCGGTTCCAACAACCCCAGCCAAATCGCGGCATTGCACATGCAGTCGTCGGCTGGAACCAGATGACTTCCAAAAGTTTGATGCAACGTGAAGAACCGGACAAAGGGCGTCAGGTACTTGATTTTCGACAGATGTTTGTTCGCAAGGTCGTGTGTCTTGCGTTTCAGATGATCGAAGTCAAAGGCATATCGTTTTTCAAACACATGCTGCAACACGTACCGCGCCCGCAAACCGCGCCAGTCCGCATCAGCCATTCCTTCGAATACGGGTTCAATTTCACGGACCGAGCTAACGCGGATTTCGTTGAAATCGTGGAATTGCGCGAACAGCCGTGCATACGCCTGATCAGCCGCGTCGACGTTGGCATTTTCCAAGCAGATTCCGTACAGCATCGTTTCAAGAACCGGACGGCTCTCGTTGGAAAACTTGGCGCTGTACCGCTTTTTCAGAACTGTGACGAGTTTCTTACAAATCGCCTGCTTTTCAGAAGCTTTGGTTCGCTTTGCTGTTGCCATAACAATCCAATTGTTTTCGGTAATCGGGGCTTACTCGCTCGATAGTTCCACCGATCCGTTTTCGGTATCGTCGGATGCGAGATCCTGTTTGTTCGCGGCTTCCGCATCGGTTGTGCCGTGCAGTGCTTGATCGATCAGCCTTGACGCTTCGAAACTGCGTTGCACACCGGTGTCCAGCACGAATTTTAGGATAGGAGTATATCGTGTTTGCAGCCGTTCGGCGACTTTCGACTGCAAGAATCCGCGTGCGGAATTCAAACCATGCAGGCTCAGCGATTGGACGCTTTCATCGCCCATCACGGAAACGTAGATCTTGGCATTCCGCAGATCTCCGCTGACTTCGGCGTTCGTCACGGTGACGTTCTTGACTCGTGGATCCTTAAGATGAAACAGGATTGCCGAACTGACGACCTCGCGGATTGCCTGTGCTAATTTCGCGGTTCGTCGAGAGTTCATCGTTTGCGTTTCCGGTTGCAACCGGACTATGGCACAGCCATTTTCCAATGTCCGGTTCGAGTTGCGAATTTACGTCTTTTCACAGCCCCCGGCGGGCAATGCAAACCCAGGCAGGCGATAAAAAATAGCCACGCCATCTTCTCAAGCGGAAATATTGAGGCAGTCACCGCACCTGTTTTGGCTTACCGCCGGCCAGATGCCGATCTTTCATGTTTGCGGGCCGGTCAGTCGAGTGTCCGCTTGACACTTTCAATTCGGAATGCTTCGAGCAGATCGCCTTCTTTGACATCGTTGAAACCGTCCAGCCGGATACCGCATTCCATTCCCTCACGCACTTCCTTAGCGTCGTCCTTCTCACGTTTCAATGATGCAATATTGTAGTCCTTGAGGATTTTTTGATCACGAATCACATGCATGCGGTTCGATCGTTCGATCGTGCCTGACAAAACACGGCAGCCGGCGATTCTTCCAAAGCGGCTGATATCGAATGTTTGCAGAACCAGGGCGCGTCCGGTCGCGACCTCGTTCTTTTCGGGTTCCAACAGACCCTCCAGAATCCGCTTTATCTCGGCGGTTATTTCATAGATGATTCTGTAACGCCGGATGTCAACGCCTTCCCTTTCGGCAAGCGCCAATGCCTTATCTTCCGCGATCACATGAAATGCGATGATGATTGCGCCGGAAGCACTCGCCAAATAGATATCGCTTTCGTTCACGCCGCCGACACCTTCGTGAAGAATCTTGACGCGGACTTCGGGATGCTCGAATTTTTCGAGTTCGCCGCGAAGCGCTTCGATGGAACCCGGCGTATCGGCCTTCAAGATCACGGGGAGGTCCTGCATGGCGCCGGTGCGCGCGGCCCCCAGAATGTCGTCCAGACTTCGGGGTCCGCCGGTTCGGTCCAGTCCCGCGGTTCGTGTGCGATGATGGCGGTCCTCGGCCGCTTGGCGAGCTTGCTCGATACTTGACAGCACGTGAAAGTGGTCTCCGGCACCTGGAACCGACCCCAAGCCGGCCACCTTGACGGGCATCGAAGGCGGAGCTTCCTGCAACTCCTCGTCACAATCGTTGTACATCGCCCGGATGCGGCCGTACGCTTCGCCACAGAGTACAATGTCGCCGACACGCAATGTTCCCTTTTGAACAATCAACCACGCCAGAGCACCACGTCCCTCATCGCGGAATGCCTCGAGACAAACTCCGACTGCCGGGCGATCAGGATTCGCTTTGAATTCATGAAGTTCGGCGGTCACCAGAATCGTCTCGACGAGGTCGTCAAGCCCCTCACCGGTTGTCGCCGATGTCCGAACGACTTCGACATCACCACCCCATTCGGACGCGGTAATCTCGTGCGATGCCAAGTCGGCGAGAATTTTCTCTTGATTCGTATCAGGCAGGTCGATTTTGTTCATGGCGACCACAATCGGAGCTCCCGATGCTTTCGCATGGCTGATGCATTCGACCGTCTGCGGCATCACTCCATCGTCGGCGGCAACAACCAACACAACCACATCCGTCACGTTCGCGCCGCGTGCCCGCATTTCACCAAAGGCGGCATGGCCTGGCGTATCAACAAATGTGATGTTCTTACCACCACGATTAATCTGGTACGAAGCGATGTGCTGCGTGATGCCGCCCGCTTCTCCTTCAGCGACGCTCGCTGACCGTAACTTATCCAACAATGAAGTCTTGCCATGATCGACATGGCCCAGGATTGTCACGATTGGCGGGCGATCGAGCAGCAAGTCGGCCGGTTCTTCCGCTTCAAGTGCCTCGAGCAAATCGTCTTCAATATCGTGTTCGCGCTTAATCTGGATATCGAGGCCGAGTTCCAAGCCAATTTCCAGCACGGTTTCTTCATTGACCACTTCGTTGATTGTTACCATTTGCCCATTGGAAAACAGCACCTGCAACAACTGCTTCGCCGGGCGTCCCAACTCTTCGGAAAGAGCCCGAATCGTGATCGGCACTTCGACTTCGGCTGACATCTTGAATTCGGTCGGCCCACTGCGTTTCTTGCGGCGCAGTCGATGTGAACGGCCTGAACGAGCGCGGTCACCGTCGTCATCGGAACCTTGGCGCGCCTTCCGCCGCGCGCGGCGTTGTTGCCTGGCGTCCACCAGGCTCATGCCGCCTTCGCTTTCGCGCATCTTGTCACGTAGACTTGGGCGGTCGCCGCCCGATTTGCGTTGATCCGAGTGCTTCTTCAGGTGCGCCGCCAACGGACTTTGCTGTTCGAGCACGTCTGGGGTCAGCCGCATATCCGGTTTTTGAGCGGCCGGTTCTTTTGGCGCGCCCGACTTCTTGATTTTCGGCAATTGATAGTTGGGTGGGGCGGCGACATTTGGCAGCTCTTGCTTCGCCTTGGCTTTCGCACGCGCACTGGAACGCGCGGCGTCGGAAGTTGTTCCGCGAGGTTTCATTTCCCGAATATTCGAGCGGGAAGACCCGGACGCGGGCACGTAGTCATCTCGGCTTATGGTTGCAGCACCGTTTTCCGCTAACTCAGTCGGCAAGTCGCCTGGGCCATCTTCGCCAGCGGCGGCAATGTCGTCGACAGGAATCTCGGTACCCGCTTCCGCTGCAACATCAGCGGGAGTCACTTCACCAGCATGATCTGAATCGCTGGCGGTCGGATCGTCTTCGCTCGCCGCGCCCTCCAGTTTTGCCTTCCGGATTCGCGACAACTGAGTTCGTGGCGCCATCGTCTTAATTGCACGGACCTTGCCCGGGACATTCGCCGGAGCATCGCGCGAAGGCGCAAGCGGTGACGTATCGTCCACGGCTCCTGATGAATCAAGAGTCTTCAAGTAATCAAGGACGAGATCTCGCTCGTCAGGAGAAATACTTGCAAGAGCTGAACTCTTTACCGACAGACCAGCATCGTTGCAGTGCTTGATCAGCACTTTGCTGTCTATGTCGAGTTGTTTTGCAAGCGCAAAAATCCGAACCTTCAAACGAAACTCCCTAAAACTAAATTGTTACCGCCAACTGACCGTTTCAGCCGGCGCCATTAACTATCACCATCAATTTCAGCCGCACCCGCCGTTGGCTCTAATTCTTGTCCAACCGGATGCTTGCCGCTGTCGTCTTCAAGAGCGTCGTCGACCGCCGGACTTCCCAGGTTGTCGTCGGGCTCGTTATTAGTAGCTTCCTCAGCATTCTCAACGACTTGCTCGTCGGATTCATCGCCGTCATCCACTTGGATGTCTTCCATTTCGTCCGACACTGGCTCTTCCGATTCGAGTCCCACGTCATCGGATTCCGCATCAGCATCTTGGGCCGATGCGTCTGGTTTCGTACCGTCGTCGGCCACGGCTTCCGGACTCTCGGTTTCTGCCTCGGTCGTTTCTGCCTCGGTCGTCTCTGCCTCGGTTGTCTCTGCCTCGGTTGTCTCTGCTTCGGTTGTCTCTGCTTCGGTTGTCTCTGCTTCGGTTGTCTCTTCTTCGGCCGTTCCTTCTTCGGCCGTTCCTTCTTCGGCCGTTTCCACGGCTTCGGTTCCGTCGTCGGCCGATTCGCCTTCCGCGGGTTCTTCATTTTCTTCGGCGACAGCCTCGTCTCCGTCGGGCGTGTCCGTGGCTGTCTCGGCGGGCGGCGGTTCTTGCTTGGCCGCGAGTTCAGCCGCCTTGCGTGCCGCGTGGGCTTCCGCTCGGCGCTGGGCTTCCTCTCGCTCTTGAACCACACTCGCCTCGTCAGCGTATTCAACAATCCGATCACATTGCTCGGCGGTCAGTCCGCCGAGTTCGGCAAGCTGATCGGGCTCGATCACCGACAAATCGTAAAAGCTGAAGAACCCCTGCGCGACCAAGTTCTCGGCCAACTCTTCGACGATTTCAGGGACCGTACTGAATGCGGCCACGGATTTGTCAAGTTGCTCGTCGAGTTCTTCGCGGGTCATGACTTCGATGTCCCACCCGACGAGCTTCGACGCCAGACGAACGTTCTGGCCGCGTTTGCCGATCGCCAGTGAAAGCTGATCGTCGCGCACAAGAACAATCACCCGGCCGAGCATTGGACAAT
>CAUZVF010000505.1:0-5128 GCA_963582955.1 Planctomycetota bacterium | reverse complement strand
ATACAAGGAATCGGCATCCAACAGTTTGCGTCTGCCCTCCAACTGACGGGTCTGAGATTCGACGGATTGCAGCAACGTTTGCCGAGCCCTCATGCGAGCGGTAGATAGTTGCTCTTGTGACATCAGACCGGGAAACACGACCTTGTTGGCGTTCACATTGCCGATTGTCATCGGATCGTATTTCGCTCCCATCAAGCCGCCGAATTGCCCCGGACCGATGAAAATAGGTACTTGTGCGGGCCCGTTGATGTGAATCGCTGTCTCGACGAACTTTTTCGTGGGACGGATATTTTTCAGGATCGCTCCGTGGCACGGATAGTCGCTGGCTCGTGGTGGCGGATTCGAACTGAGACGATCGTGGTACCGGCCTGTCATGGACAGATAGAACGCCGAACCATGATCGAGGTCAAGATGCGACATGCTCTTCACGATGGTGAACTTGTCGGCCATTTGTGCCGTCATCGGAAGATGTTCGGTCAACAGCATTCCAGGAACAGTGCTCTCGATGGCGGAAAACTCGCCCCGGATTTCCAGCGGGGCGTCTGGTTTGGGATCCCACGTCTCGAACTGACTTTGCCCACCGCTGGCGAAGACGATCAGAACGGACTTTGCACGGCCAAACCCCGGAATCCTCTGGTTTGCGTCTGCGGCAACAGAAGCGTTCGGTTCTGGCAACGCATCAGCAAGCGCGAGACCGCTCGCCGCCGCACCACTTTGCAGCCAGTCACGACGATTCAGCAAACCACCCGCATCGAACATGGTTGGTGACCAATTTACGGACAATCACAAACACGGGAACTCATCGCTCAAATCTACAATTCTAAAGAGTGGGGGTCAAATTGGTTTTGGATGGGCGGTTGGTCACAACCTTTAATCGGACAAATGGTTATGACTTTGGCATCAGAGGCAATCTTGGCCAGATCCGTCGCACAATTGGTGAATTCCAATCAATTCCCCAAAAACCGTCGAAATTCGCGTTTTTCCACGTCCCGTTTTTGCGACGAATCACAACTAACAGTTTGGCAGAAAGGCACCGTTGCGAAAAAAGGCCGGTGTCGAACGGAAAAACGTGAAATCATGTCAATTCCAATCAAATTCACCACGGAACTGCCTTGCAACCCGTTTTCGCGTCGTCTCGAAGTGTTGCCACTCCGGCGACACCCTAGCGCTTAGGCTTGACGGAGCACCAGTCGCGCATTCCACGATGAATCTGGCGGCGATGCTTTACTTTTGGGCGGTGGCGACAATGTGTATCGTTGCTCCGTTGCGGAAGATCGCCGCGGCCAGGCTCAGTCCGACGGCAATCGGCATTCCCAGCAAGTAGGCCATGCGCAGTCTAAGACGTGTCGCTCGGGTGAAATCCACGGTGTGACCAAGCGTTCCTTTTTGCAGCAGCATGTACAGCCCGTTCCTTGGCAACGATTTAGAGCGATTCAGAAAACTCTGCACCCACCCAAACGGATTCTGTCGCAACGAGAAGTGGTGCTCGGAGTCGAGTTGGAAGTTGCAAGTCTTCAACAAGCTGCGCAAAGCAGGGATTGAGAAGTGAAATAGGTGACGCGGCAAATCCAAATGGAACCAATCGTCCTTGGCCCACCGCGACTGGTAGCTTGAAAAATTCGGGACGGCGACAACCAACCGTCCGCCGGGCCTGAGAATCCGGTGAATCTCGTCGATGGTTTCGCGTGGTTGCGACAGGTGTTCCAAGACATGCCAAATAATCACCTCGTCGAAGAAGTCGTCGGGGTAGCCGGCTTCGGACAGACGCGGCGCGATGCGGATTTCGGCACGCGGGTCGGCGCCTTCGATCGCCATTTCGTTGTGCTCGACTCCGTGAACTTCCAAGCCCTGGTCGGCCAGAGTGCTCAACAGGACGCCTCGGCCGCAGCCGATGTCCAACACTCGCGCGCCTTGCGGCATTCCGCGAACCAGAAATCTTGCGTGCCGCGACGCAACCATACGCACCATCATCTCGACCAGAGGCTCGAATTTCGCGCCGGTGTCTCCGTAATACTCTTTGGGGTAGAACGTCGCGATCTCGTCGGAAGACGGCATCGGATGCAGCATTCCTAATCCACAATTCTGACACACGACGACGTCCGACGTCAGACCGGCGATCGAGAATGTGGGGCGAGCCGACTCGCAGCCGCACGCCTGACACGCCGCGATCGCGATCAGTTCGTTACCTGGCGGAACGATCGATTCAACGCGGCAATCGTAAAGTGCGGTATCCACGGTCTGGTTGGTCTCGTTGTCGTCGTGAATTGTTTGCTGTATGGAAAGATGACATCAAACGGCGGATGCAAAGTATGGGCTAGACTTCACACGGTCTTTGGTTGTGGCCAGGAACCCGACGGTTCCCGCTAGCCAAAAGTGCGAGAGAACCAAAAGTGCGAGAGAAGAGCAACCAAATTGCGAGAGAAGAGCTATTTTGAAGTGTGCGGTTCAAGTTTTACAAAATAATCCTGCCATATTGTTTTCGGGAATCTGGCGGCGTGAGCGCCAGATTTTGGCGTTTCACCCGGAAAACCGGATCGTTCCGCTTATAAGACGCTCAGTCGCCGGTGGCCCGTTTGAATTTCTCGCGGGCTTTCGAAAAATGAGGACTTAGTTTCAGTTGTCGTGCGTTCCGAAAATGCGCCGCGGCGGCGGTCGCATCGCCCTGCTTCAGACGGATTTTTCCTACGTCGTTCAGTTCTTTGACAAGTTTTGTCAGGAATTGGCGGTTGTCCACTGCCAACCGCGCAGCGAGATCGAATTCGGCCAAGGCCTTGTCGTAGTTTTCTTGTTGGTGCAGCGCCAAACCCAAATTGTAATGTGCGTTCGCATGCCGCGAGTTGATTGCGATCGCGTCGTGAAAGTGCTTGACGGCCGCGTCATAGTTTCTCAATGCGAGTTCGATATTGCCGAGCCCCGTATGCGCGGCAAGCATCCGAGGTTCCAACTCGACGGCGCGCTGGAAGTGTTTCCTGGCTTCGACAAAGATCTTCTGTTCCGCCAAAGCGACGGCCCAGGAACTGTGCGGCTTGGCATAATTCGGATCGATTTCGATCGCTCGCCGGTAATGTGCGATTGCCGCGTTGGATTGGCGATTCTCGTGCAATGTCCGTCCGAGATTGAAGTGCATCAAGCTGTTGTTTTCCGTAACGTCGATCGCGCGCGTGAAAAGTGTCTCGCTGTCTTTCCAATACCCGGTTTGAAGCCAACCCGCAATCGCCAGAACAGCCACCAAGACACAAGCGAGTTTGGGCAGGAGAATCTCTTTCCAAATTCGACGCCGTGGCCATTCCGCGGCCAACCAAGTGACCGCCATCAGAATTCCGATCATTGGAAAATACATGTAACGGTCAGCCAGTTGTTGGCGGCCGATTTGGACAAGTCCGATGACGGGAATTAACGTTCCCAGGAACCACAGCCAACCGACCAAAACGTAGGGATGCCGCCGATACAACTTCACGGTTGCCAGTGATATCGCCAGAATCGCCATGGCGGAAATTGCAACGGCGGGCATCGAGAGCGCCTCGCCGGGATGCGGGTAAAACACCGCGAGATTCCACGGCCAAATCGTCCGTGCCAGATAGAGTCCGTAGGCAAGAACGGCATTCAATATCCGCGGCCCCAGCGGCACTTCCGCGATCATCTGCGTGCCTCCGCCGCTCTGCTGGCCGAAATATGCCACAACGCACATCATGGCGGTGATCACAAAAAAGGGCGATTTTTCAAGGATCAGACACTTGCGACTTCGTGGGATCACGGCTGGTTCCGCGCGCAGTCGGTTCAGCGGCCACGCGTCCATTAGCAACATGACAAACGGCAATGTAACAAGCATCTGTTTTGACATTAGGCTGCAAATGAATGTCATTAATGTGGCCAGATACCACTTTGGGCGACGCGATCGCGAGTACTCGCAATAGCAGATCAGAGCTACGATGCCGAACAGGGTGCTCAGCACGTCTTTCCGTGAAGAGACCCACGCCACCGATTCCACGTGCAGCGGATGCACGGCGAACACCGCGGCAACGAAGGCACTCTTGCCGACGGCTCCGGTTGTGCGTGACAGGAAAACAAATAACAACACCACATTGGCCGTATGCAACACGATATTTGTCAGGTGAAATCCGCCGGGGTTCTTGCCAAAGACCCAAGCGTCGGCCATGTAAGAAAGCCAGACGAGTGGATGCCAGTTTCCAAAATACGTCGTCGAGAACGCCCAACCGACGTCGTCCCACGAGAATCCGTCCCACAATCGTGTATTGTTGGCAACGTAGACACCGTCATCGAATTGAACGAATTCGAAATCGGTGACCTGCCAAAACACGGCCATCGTCAAAATGACAAGCCCGACCGCGGGCAAGTAGTCTTTGTGCTTCAATGACATAAGTTTGATTCGTTGTTGTTGCGTGCCGCTGCCGACGCAGACTCTTCGGCCAAAAACTTTACCATGTATTACACGAACATTGCATTTTGCCTTTCGATTCCGAGTTTGCTAGGGTGGTGGCATGAATTCGAGAGATATGGCACCGCCATTTTGAAATGTCCGGTTCAAGCTGCCAATTCGCGTTCTTTTCGCGGACCCGGGCGGGCAATACAAGATGGCCCCGCCATACAACCGCTGATTGACGGGTTAATTTGAAGGCCGAGGAATGTCGCAATTGATTCGCCACTTCTGTTTAGTCTCGATGATTTTTGCCGTTTGCAACGTGGCCGCGACAGCGTTGGCCGACAAGTTTACGTACGTTGAACGCGATGGTTCGAAGGTCGAGGTCGAGGCTAGGTTGGTCGGATCAGGGCGAGGGCAGCACGTTCTCGAACTTGCCGATGGACAATATCGTCTCGTGGCCCAAGCCGCGGTGCTGAAGCGCGAGATTTCCGAGGGTCCCGAACCGTTAACTCCGGACCAGGTGATTGAGCAACTGGCGACAAGATTCGGTCGCACGAATTTCCGTGGATATGCCGAGGGACATTTCGTCATCGGTCTGATTCTGGGCGAGCCACTGCCAAAATCGTTGGAAACACGCGCCAAATCATGTTTGAAGAAATCGGCGCGGTTCATGTCCAACGTCGAGCGAAATTTCAAAGCGTTTACGAAACGGATGAGGATCGAAACGCGGCCGCCGACTCATCCCTT
>CAUZVF010000504.1:0-5151 GCA_963582955.1 Planctomycetota bacterium | reverse complement strand
GTTAAACGATCATGGGAGTTGACGAATTATTCTTTCAATCGGACCCATGAAATTTGTGTGATGAAGTTGTTCAACGATGCAAATGAAATATGTGCGTTCGTGGCGTATCGTGGGCTGTCGTTTGCTGGGAATGTTGCCAGTGTCGCGTCTCCAACTAGGAACACGTTGAAGTCCTTCGATAGATTCTCGAATCCGGCCGTCGTTTTGCAGAAACACATATCGGTGGCATATCCCGTGAGCAAGACATGCCGCACGCCGTTCTTCTTCAAAAACTTCTTGAGCGGCTCATAGCCTTCTTGGTCGTAAATGATGACGTCGTTGGGATGGACGGTGACATCACGCGTGACGGGGATGGGCAAGTCCCAGAAACCTTTGTTGTTGAATTTCGGTCCGGCGTCGAGTCCTGGGAACTTTCGGAAATAGTCGACGACGGGAGTATCTTTCGACAATTCCAGCTTGGCGGGCAGCGGCTCGCCGCGGTACTTGAAGCTGTTCAGTTTCTTGTCCAACTCGGCGGCGCCTTCGCGACGCTGCTCGGCCGTCGGAGTTGCTCGGAATGAGCGATAAAGTTTCTTGCGGATCGGATCCTCGGAACCCGGCAGACTATACATGATGAAGGCCGCTTTGCTGCGCATCTTCTTCAGGAACGGATCGATCACTTCGCGCGTGTGCCGCGCGGCGAGGTGGTTCTTCTCGACGCAACCAAAATCGGCGACTCCCGCGGGTTCCGGAGTACGCCAGCCTTGTCCGTCGTCGATTCCCCAGGGATGCACCATAATCACGGCCGTTTCAGCGGCTCGGAATCGGTTTGGCATTTCGATGATGCCGCGTGCGTTGTAGGAAAACCGCCACGCCCGGACTTCCAAGTCACCGTCGCTCTCGTCGATCACCGCGGGAGCTTCGTACCGCACCAGTTCCTTCACGGGTTGCACGAATTCCGGATGGTCGCCTAGCAACGGTTTTGGATTCTTAAGCCGTGTCAGGCGATTTTGATAGACGCGGGTTTCGGAACTCTTGTCGCCGCCAAGCGCCTGGGAAACGGAAACCAATAACGCGCCGGCAAGCACGAGCAAAGCCAATCGTTTCAAACGCCCAACCGTATTATTCACAAACATTGCTGGTCTCCGGTTTTTATGAGTTGTCACGGATTTGATGTTCTACAACGCTAAGTAGGTCCCGCGAGCCGAGCGGGACCCAGAATTAGGCTGAATCTGTGGCATTCCGAGGTCTTGCTCGGCTCGCAAGACCTACTTAGTGCGGTACTACTAACAAACCTCGAATATGCGAATCACGCCGTCCGAACCACAGATGGCGAATTGATCGGGATTACGGACCGTGAGCATTCCCAGCGGCGCGGCACCGACAGCATCACGTTCCGCGACCAACTCGGCACGTCCGCCTTTGGTACGGTAGACTTCGAATCGCTCATCATTCGCCGCGATCAACAGGCCGCTTCGAGTAAACATTGTCGACGGATTCCTCATGTCTCTGGCAATCGATTGGCTCGAGCCGCCGATGTGGTCCCAGTAGATCAGGCCTCCTTGTTCGTACGTCACTGCAATTCGGACACGAGTATTCGCCATCGAACCGCTGATATCTCGGACGGGATAAGGCATTTTCATATTCATGGACAATTCCGAACCGCGAAAGGTCATCAAGTTGTCATCCAAACCCAGATACACTTTGTCGCTGCGCACGTGAAATGGCAATGGCGTGATCAATGAACTGGCGACAAAGAAATATTCACCGAGATAGAGTTCTCCGCTGAATACCGATGTTGTCAGCGGAACTCCATTGCGGTCGAACGCACTCAGCGTGAATTCGTCGTTTTGGATGGCCACGATCCAAGTCACTCCATGCAGCGTGCGCGACAGGGCCAACACGTCGGACGTCAGCCAAGACGGAGTTCCGACGGGCAGTCCCGGTGCATACAAATCTGTTTCAGGAAACGTACGCTCGCGCAACGGCCGGTTGCCTGGGACATAGACATTCAGTGCTGTCGTTTCGGTTGGATCGGATGCTAGCAGAATCAACGAACGCGTTGTGGCTCCCAGCCGCCAAGTGACGAGGCTCGGTTGGTCAGTCGGATCGTCCCAAAAACCGCGAGCGACCACCAATTCTCGCCCACGAAATCCAGCCACGAAATAGCTCATGTTGCCACGCGCTGCCGCTCGCCAATAAACGCCCGATGGCAGTTTGATCTCGCGGACCAATCGAATGCCGCGCGAGACTCGCTTCAACGAATACGTTTGCCGATCTGCCTGATTCGAACGGTACTTCTCGCAATCACGTTCAAGTAAGCGGTCTTCAGGAACAAGTTGACGAATTGTACCGAGCAGTCGATTCGTTTCCTCCATGTCGGCTTGGAACAAACTTTTCGAGACGACGACGCGTGCCGAGTCGGCCGCTTTGGACCGCACTTCGTGGCTGGGATAGGATAGGGCCGCCGTCTTGAACGCATCCAACATCAATTGAGTGCGACGTTTGGAATGCGTGGATTGTCTCAATTCACGAACTCGGCCAGCCGCTTGATCGTGCCGGCCCAGCGAACCCATCAGTTCGAACGATTTCTGTAAGCACTTTCCAGCCTGATTCGAATCCTTCCAACCGGCGTCGAGTGTTTTCAACGCGGCATCGGGTTCCTGAAGCTGTTCGGTTTGCAGATCGGCGGCCTTCAAATAGTTACCGGCATCCTGATGATGTCTGACGGCTTTTCGATAGCACTCTTGTGCCTCATCGGGCTGATCGAGCTGCTGATAGATTTCCGCCGCACGGTCAAACTGCTGAGTCTCCTCGTAGAGTTCGATGGCCTCATGCCACAAACCAGCATTTTCGAGACAGCGGGCCGCTTCGACGGGACGGTGCAGCCGATCCTTGTACAACACCGCCGCTTCGCGATGATGGCCGCCGGCGACGAGTGCCGACGCCGCTGATTCCAAGTCTCCCAATAATTCCGCAAAGATGTACGCCGCCCGGCGATGGCGTCCCAGTTGCATCTCACGAGTTGCTAATCGGCGGTAATGTTCCAGCAGTTGGTAGAGCACATCCGGCGGAACTTCCCACGCATCGGCGGCACCGCCACCAAACAACTGGTTCAAATTGAAGTTGACGTCATGCCGACCCAGTCGCGCGGACGGCGTCGCGGCGCCTCGGTGCCGAGCATCGCACGTCAGCGGCAGAGCATGCCGCAGTCCCTCGTCGGGATTCGTTTTCAACAAGTGCAGCAGCCGTTGCAACTCTTTCGCTCGTTGAGAAAAAAGATGCGGCGACGTCCGTTCCAGCACGTTGCGAGCCCAATCTTGAGCGCGATTGATCCACGTTGGAGCGTCGGCACCCGATGGCGTTCGGCTGCTAATCCAGTCGACGGCCCGCGCGAATCCGCGTTGAATCGATCGTCCGGCCTGGCTGACCGGATTCGTATTCGGTTCGTCCGGAGCTTCCGGTAACTGATCGAGTTCCTCGGCCTGCGTGCCAATGTCATCGCGAGACTGCTCGATCACCGACTGAACGTCGGGGATACTGACCGCCTGGATCGATAACAGCCGGGTCGCGAAGGTGATTCCCGGATCCGCGAGATTCCAATTCGTCGGCCGTTGTTGCAGTTCCTCTAACAAATCGCTGACACGCAAGCAGTCATCCGATTCGAATCCAACGAGCCCGACGGTTGGATGCCAAACAAGGCAGTCCAGATTCGCAGACAGCAATTTCGCCAATTCGTTATCCGTGATCGGCGGATCAAACTCGGCTTCGACGGGAACAAACAAACGATCGGCAACGCGGCCGAATGCGTGAGCCCGCTGTGTCGGCCGCGGCTGCATGTGCGGCGAGGGAATAACGAAGATCCCCAGCGGAGTCGGGTCGTCGCCGCTGGTGGGCATCACAAATAACGCCAATTCGTGTAGCGCGACGTTCCATTGCACTAGCTCATCCAAGAACACGCCCGTTCTGTGTCCGGGGATGAACCACGCCGCCGGATCGCGAACGGCTTTTTGGCAATACTTGATTTGAAGAGGAATCGCGGTCATCTCAATCTCGCAACGAATTTTGACAAGAGATCTTCGATTTGTTCAATCGTCGCGTTGCCTTCATCTCCCAGGAAATACTCTGGCCCAAACATCCAGCCGTTACTACACCAAACGGCGACGCCGTTGTCGTGCAACACGAGGCTCATATCGGGAAGTGTCGTGTCGGAACTCTTCAGGTGCAACATACCGCGAGAATCGAGAAACGCCCGGCTGCCATCGTCCCATGTCGCGACCGTCAATCGATATCGGGTTCCCGTTGGCCCCTTGATCGGGCGGAAACCGCGGCGCGTTTCTGACGCGAGTAATCCGTGCGCGAGAACGAGTCGGTCCCTGCTGGCTGCGCGCACAATGGTCAAGTGCTTTCTCTTGCGTGTCACGAGGATTAGCCTCCCCTGCTTTGAGCAGATCCGTTCAAACCGATACCGAACGTTGCGAGTCCACACTAATTGATTGATTTTGGGCTCGGCAAGAAGATGCGAATCTCTGGTGCATGTAGGTTGCGCGGCACGTGCATCTACATCAATGACGAATTTTCCACAGTCGACTCCAGGTTCCCTTGATAATTCTGTGTACAACCAGTCGGTAACAACTACTCTCCCGTCCGACGAGATGGCACCTACTTTGAAGGGCGAAGCGGGACAGAAGAGGGGCGATGTCGTCGTCTTTTCCGCGATAAAATCAAGCCGTCCGTCTTCGGTCAAGCCGATTGGTCCGTCGTGTCCGATCTTGTCAAAGACAAGAACAAAGCGATTTTCTGAGTGCGGGATCGATCGCAAGTCCAACCCGCCGTTTTTCCAAGAGAGCCGGAACCAATCCTTTGTGTCACGGTCTTGCAAATATCGTCCCGATAATTGATGGATCGCTTGACTGAAGTGATCGAAGCTGATGTGGTGATTGTTGATAATGCACTCGCCCGTTAAGGGATCGAAAACGTCGCACCGGTGACGATTGGCAACTAAGAGAATACCATCCATGAATACGACATGACTCGGCGCGTTGTTCGACAGTTGCACTCGTGTGAAAGTCACTTGATGATCGGCCAAATCGATCGTCACGAGATCAATCGTTGTTAAACCCGATCGTCCGAGTGCAACTGTTGTTGCATCGGGAAATACACTGCCAATTG
>CAUZVF010000503.1:0-5151 GCA_963582955.1 Planctomycetota bacterium | reverse complement strand
CGTCGAGTGTCCTCCAATTGGTGATGATCGCCTTCGTGAAACATTTGGCATGCGGCGTGGTGCTTTTCCTCACTCTGGGGGTCATTCTTCCGCCTCTCGCGGAAAGTCAGGAGGTCGTAACTGCCGTTGCAGGACAGACGCTGAATCCGGTCGTACGGCCGATCGCGCCGCCCCCCGCTCAACAGGTACCGCCTGGCAGCGCCTCAACGTCGCCCACTGAACGCCGCTCGATGGAGGCCATACGGATGGCCACCGACGAATCGATCACGCTGGATGGACGGCTCGATGAAGACGTCTGGATGCGCGCCGTGCCGGCGACCAACTTCTTGCAGCGGGATCCGGACAACGGGCAGCCCGCCACCGAGCAGACGGAGGTGCGCTTCGTCTACGACGCCGACAAGCTCTACATGGGGGTCACGCTGTTCGATTCCGAGCCGGACAAGCTGACGCGCTACCAAATGGGTCGGGACGGGTTCCTTCCGGCCGACGACAAGTTGCAGTGGGCGATCGACACTTTCAATGACGGCCAGAGCGCCTATTGGTGGGAGATGAACCCGTCGGGTTCGATGGCCGACTCGTTGCGGGGCGCCAACAACACGAACAACCGGCGGTGGGATGGGATCTGGGACGCCCGCTCGACCCGCAGCGACATCGGATGGACCCTCGAGATCGAAGTCCCGTTTCGGACGATGAATTTCAATCCGAATAGCGATGGGTGGGGCGTGAATTTCCAGCGGACGATCCCCCGTAAGAACGAAGTGAGCCTCTGGATGGGCTGGCTGCGCAACCAAGGGTTGAACAGGATGAGCAATGCTGGTCTACTGACCGGTATCCGGGATGTGACCCAGGGCCGTGGCCTCGACATTAAGCCGTACCTGGTGGGCACGTCAGAGTCGTTCCCCGGTCGGGATAATGCAAAGGACACGAATGAAGCGCAGGTCGGCGTCGATCTCTTCTACAACATCACTCCCAGTCTGCGAACGAATCTCACGGTGAACACTGACTTTGCGCAGACGCAGGTCGACGAACGCCAAACCAACCTCACTCGGTTCTCGCTGTTGTTTCCGGAACAGCGCGATTTCTTCCTCGACGGCTCGCTCTTCTTCAATTTCGAGACCGGGGATGGTGGCGGCGGCGGCGGTCGTCGTGGTGGTGGTGGCGGCGGCCAGACCCTGATTCCCTTTCAAAGCCGCCGGATCGGACTCGACGAAGAGAACAGGCCGCAAGGGATCAACTTCGGTGGCAAACTGACCGGCCAGGCTGGAGCTTTCGATATCGGCATCCTGCAAGTCCAGACCGGTGACGAAACCGTAGAGAAAGCCGGCGGTTCCCTGGGAGAGGACTTCACCGTGGTTCGCCTCAAGCGGCGGATGTTCCGCGAATCCCACTTGGGCGTGCTGCATACGCTGCGGCACACGCGTGGTGGCGACGTCGACGACCGCCAGACCATCGGTGTCGACCTGCGGCTGGCGACCTCGACATTTCGTGGCTCCGACAACTTGAGCGCGACCAGCTATTTTCTGCGCACGACGAATCCACTCGACACCGTTGGCAAGAGCTCAGCCTTTGGCGCCGTGCTCGCATACCCCAACGATCCATTGGATCTTCGGATCGGGTTCCAGGAAATCCAGGAGAACTACGACGCGGCCGTCGGGTTCACTCGCCGAACCGGTTTCCGCAACATCAACCCGCAGATGAGCTTTGCTCCGCGACCGCGCCAGCATGCATGGATCCGAGTGTTCAATTTCGGAGCCGCGATGAACTGGTTCCTCGACCCGGTCGACAACCGACTCTTGACCAGGGAGATCGACATCACGGCGCTCCAGATCGACACGCACAGCCAGGACTCGATTCAGCTGCATGTCCTTCCGACGTACGAACTGCTCGAGCGGGATTTCACCATCGCACCTGACGTGACGCTCCCGACTGGCCAAACGTACGGCTTCACACGCTACCGCGTCCAGGGAAGGACTGCCCCCCGCCGCTCCATCTCCGTGTCACCGCGAGTCGAGTGGGGCGAGTTCTTCTCCGGCAATCGGTTGCGCCTCAATGCGACAGTTAACCTGCGCGTGGCGCCGGGACATTTCTACACGTTCACACATGAGTGGAACCGCGTGTCGCTGGCGGAAGGGGAGTTCACCACTAACTTGTACCGTGCGATTGCCGAAACGCAGTTCAACCCCAGAATTGCACTCGTCAACAACGTGCAATACGACACGCAAAGCGCCGTCATCGGCTGGCAGGCCCGCTTTCGGTGGATTGTCAGGCCGGGCAGCGATTTCTACTTCGTCTATATCCACAACTGGCTGGACGATCCCGTGATGGGTCAGACCTACACGCTTGACCGCCGACTGTCTTCAAAGGTCTTGTATACTCACAGATTCTAACGGCATTGTCAGGTTGAGGTCGCTGGTAGCAGAGTAGGCCGGTGACAAGCCCGTCTCCCAGCTATCACGGCTATCGATTCCCGCCCGAAATCATCAGCCACGCCGTCTGGCTCTATCATCGTTTCGGTCTCAGTTTCCGCTATGCGGAGGATCTGTTGGCCCAGCGCGGAATCACGGTCAGCTACCAAACGATTCGGCAGTGGTGTCGTTCGGGCTCGACTACGCTCTGAGGCTGCGGCGTCGCCGGGGCCGCATGGCGACACGTGGTATCTGGACGAGCTGTTCGTGAGGATCCAGGGCCGGCAGCAGTATCTGTGGCGGGCTGTTCAACGGGGACGGGGGTTACGGCTCACGCGGGTACGCGGCCTGCCACCGCGAAGTAGGCTAGAGTCCGATAATAACTGGATTAGAGACGAACCGGCTCCAATAAGAGGCGGAGGAGGTCCTGGCTTGTGACTTTGAAACGTCGAGAGTTCACGTCAACAACGGAGAAGTTGCCCTCCGACGAGCTCAAACGTTGGGAGGAACGGGACTATGGGATTCTAGAGAAATCTGACGCGTCCACCTATCTTAAGCGGCTCCTTGTCGCGAGAGCCACGGTCCGTCCACGCTTTTTCTTTGGAGAGGCCTGGATTGTTGCTTGTGTGAGACCGCATGTGAAGGGGGTATACGGTTCATTTAAGTGGTTGACCGCAAAGAAATGGTCTCAGTCTAGTCGATGGAAACCACGCACTTGGTGGGAAGTGGAGTACCAAAAACAGCTCGACAAATACATTCCATTCTTGGATGAACTTGAACTTGAAGCGCGCAAGACGAAGATTTCAGGGGTAGGTGTATCTAGTAACAAAAAGGAGCGGAAGAAATTATCGCCAAGTGAGCCAGACCTGTGGTTGATTGACAGTGAAGAAAGGCATCATTTTATTCGAGATAGTGAGTTTGCCGCCCAGCCCGGGAAACCGCTGCACATACACTTCGAACTGCCCTGTCTCATTGGAGGCATAGGCAATCCAGTTGCCGTCGGACGAGATGGATGGCGCAGCCTCCGCGTTCTCCGTGGCGAGCAACGGCTCAGGCGCCCGGTCGCCCTCCATCGCGAGCAGGCCGAGGTCGGAAGATCCTCCCCCCACTTGCCTGAACACCAGTGTCCGCGCGTCGGCTGACCAGTCGCCGGGCTCCATGAACACGGTGCCGTCACTGCCGGCCCGACGAACTCGGCTTAGACCGGTTCGTTTGTGGTCACGTAGAGTTTCTGGGTGGGATACGCAAATTCTATCCCGGCCTTCTGGAATTCCTCGAACAGCCGAAAATTTATCGACTGCTGCACATCCGCGTACGTGTTGTAATCTGGCCGGAGCACGTAAAAGACGGCTTCGTAGATCAGTGCAAAGTCGCCGAAGCTCTTGAAGTGTGCTCGGTCAAATCGGGCGTTCTGCTGCTCTTCGATAATCCGCTTGATCATTGGCGGGATCGCCTTCACCATTTCGACAGGGGTTTGGTAAATCACCCCCACACTGAATACGATCCGCCGCTCTTGCATCCGCCTGTAGTTCTTGATCCGACTGTTGGTCAGGTCGCTGTTGGAGAAGATCAGCTGCTCGCCGCCGAGGCTACGGACGCGTGTGGTCTTGAATCCGACGTTCTCTACGGTGCCTAGCAGATCACCCACAATGATGAAGTCCCCAACCTGGAACGGCTTGTCCGCGAAGATGGCGAAAGAGCTGAACGCATCCCCCAGCACAGCCTGGGCGGCCAGAGCGATGGCCACCCCGCCGATGCCGAGGCTGGCCACGAATGCGGTGATATTGATCCCGAGGTTGTCGAAGATAAACAAAAGCGCCGCCGCCCAGAGCATGAACCGAACAACCACGGTCATGTTCTTGAGCATCGCGGCGCTGGTCGGGTCTTCCGCCGCGGTCCGCTCAGCCCATTTGCGGATACCGTAGGCAGCGATCCCTTGGAGCGTCTGCGCGACCTTGACCGTGAGAATAATGACGAAGAGTCCGTGCAGCAGGAGGCCGAAGTTTTCTGGGATGGTCCATGATAGGGTAGCGAAGTAGAGCGCGGTGAACAGATACACGAGCGGTCCGACGAGGCGTCGGAGCAGATCGTGGAGCAGGTCGTCAAAGTCGTTCGTCGTTTTTGCGGCGAGGGCCTTCAGATGCCGCAAGGCGATCGCTTTGGCAATCGGCAGGCCGCCGAGAACACCGAGGAAGGCCGCAGCGGAGACCAGGTAGACCTGGAGCGTGTTTCCTAAGAATTGGGTGTTCATCACTTCCTGGAGTTCTTGCATGTTTTTAATTGCCCCTCCCGTATCTTAGCCTCGCCTTCGCTTCCCGCTGGAACCTGGCCAGGCGTTCAGCGTCGTCCGCCAAGGCGTCCGGCAGGATCTTCAGAGCGACCTGGCGGTTGAGCCGGGATTTCCGTTTTGCCTGCTCCGGATGGTGCCTTTATACAACCGAGAGCCGCCGAGCGCACGAAATTCTGTTCGTCGCACAGTCGTCCAGCTCCAGAGGCCGTCAGCTCAGCCCGCGCTGACGTGCGACCGGCTGGAGCCCATGCTTTCAGGCATTTCTCAGACACCGCTCCACACTTGCGCCCTTTCTTCGCTGGATTGCCTCGGTCAGCGGCCGCGCGTCAGCCTCCCGGCACCGGCAGCGCCCAGATCCTGCGCAGCATGTCGCCGAACGGCGCTGTCAAGTTGACGAAAAGAGAGCGTGACGATCCCGGAACGACTCAGTTTCCATCATCGTTCAGCAGGCAGACG
>CAUZVF010000502.1:0-5161 GCA_963582955.1 Planctomycetota bacterium | reverse complement strand
CCGGGCGGCGCGGCCGATGAGTTGGCGGTCGATGCGTGCCGAACTGTGCATTTCCGTGGCAATCACGTGCAAGCCGCCGTTGTCGGCAACTCCGTCAGCCAGCACGATGTCGGTACCGCGTCCGGCCATGTTGGTCGCCACCGTCACTCGCCCGGGATGGCCGGCATCCTTGACGATTTCGGCTTCCTGCTCGTGGTACTTGGCGTTCAGAATGATGGGTTTGATGTTCTGTTGTTTCAGCAGTTGCCCCAGCCGTTCGGATGCCTCGATCGAGGGCGTGCCCACCAAAACGGGCCGGCCGGCTTCGACCAGCCTTCCGATTTCATCGACAATGGCGTGCCATTTTGCTTCGAGACCGATGAAAATGCGGGCCGACTTTCCATAGCGAATGCACGGTCGATGCGTCGGGATGGCCGTCACGGGTAACCCGTAAGTCTTGCGGATTTCGCGTGCCGCCTGGATCGCCGTACCCGTCATCCCCGACAGATGCGTGTACAACTTAAAGTAATTCTGGATCGTGATGCGTGCCGCCTCGCCCGATGCCGCCGTGACGGTGACCAGCTCTTTGGCTTCGATTGTCTGGTGCAGGCCATCCTGCCACTTGCGGCCTTCCATGATGCGGCCCGTACCTTCGTCAACAATCATGATTTCGTCATCAACGATCACGTAGTCGCGATCCTTGACGAACCCAAATTTTGCCGTCAGAGCTTGCTCGACGTGTTTGTAAATCCGTTCGGTATCGATCGAATCGATCAGCGCCGGTTTTGGCATCAGCAGGACGCGACGGCAGCCCGCGTCGGTCAAATACGACGAGCGTCGTTGCGGTTCGTATACGAAATCGACGTTTGCCTCTAAATGCACAATCGCACGCTGACACCAACGGTACAGCGACACCGACGCCGGATCGTTGGGTTGCGTCAAACCAATAATCAACGGAGTCCGCGCTTCGTCGATCAAAATGCTGTCGGCTTCATCGGCAATGACGTAATAATGTCCGCGTTGTACCGGACGTTCGGCGCCCGATACGGCAGCTCCGAAAAAGCTGTGCCGGTCCTCGCCGTCAGCGGCTACTCCCAGACGCAGGCGGTCTCGCAGGTAATCGAAACCCATTTCCTTGGCGGTGCCATAGGTAATGTCTTTCGAATAAGCATCGCGCCGTTCGTCGGTTTCCATCGGCGTCTGGATACAAGCAGTGCTTAGCCCCAAAGCTTGATAAATGGGCCCCATCGTTTCGGCATCGCGTCGCGCCAGATAGTCGTTGACGGTGATGATATGACAACCTCGTCCGGACAACGCACGCAGAAACGCGGGACAGACGGCCGTCAGCGTTTTGCCTTCGCCCGTCTGCATTTCGGCAATGCCACCCTCGAACAGAGCGGTGGCGCCTCTGATTTGGACGGGATACGGAGTCATGTCCACAGTTCGCCGCGACGCTTCGACGACCATCGCGTAGGCTTCCGGCAGCAGGCGATGCAATGGGATTCCCGTTTTGGCCCGCCAACGGATTTCTTTCGCCTGTTTCAGCAATTCCGCGTCACTGAGATTCGCCATCGGCTTGGCCAAGTGATGGACGCGCCCCGCGATCTTTTGCCACCGGTCTAAACGGGCGTGCATTGGCCGCCCTGCTGCTTTTACCCAATGAATCACGATTGATTGCCTTTGAAGTCGTAACCGGGCTCGCACGAATTCGGGCGAGATTTCGAAAAGTCCGCGTTCTTGCGAACCCGGCGACAAAGAAAGTGTTTCAGATTTGCAGTTCGGTATCTGTTAAGTGTAACGAAATCGTTCGGGTGATCAGAGTCGCATTTGCCGCAATGCCGGTTCAAATCCGATGCACTGGCATTGGTGCGGTCCACAACGCGGGCACTCTGGGGATACCGAAGAACCGGACCAATCCCCGCATTTGCCAAACTCAGCGACAACTTGCCAATTTGCCCATAGTCTAACACGATTCCGTTCAGATACTCAGCCACCGAGTCGATGAAAGACTTGCCTCCCAGTCTCAACGGCGCGTCTTGCGCAGCGGGGGCGGGGGTGGGGACACATCTCGAAGTTCACCTTCTGAGCTGACAACAAACGAAAGGCAAGAATCCCGTGGCAAGAAGAGCAAAGACCGAAGAAACCGATCAGAATGAAACTGTTGCGACCGAAACCAAAGCGGAAAAAGCGACCGTGAAAACCGACGAGGCACAACCGGAACAACAGCCGGAACAACAACCGAACCAACAGCAACAGCAGCAACAGCAAATCATTACAGTCAACGATGCCGACGTCTTTGCCGGTTACGCGAATTTCTGCCGCGTTTCGAGCACTCCGGAAGAGCTGATTCTGGATCTCGGATTGAATCCAAATCCGTACGCTCCCGGAAACATCACCGTCAATGTCGCGCAGCGCATCATCATGAATCACTACACGGCTAAGCGAATGTTGCAGGCACTATCGGTTGCTCTGCAACGTCACGAGCAGGCATTCGGTGTCCTTGAGACCGACGTCCGCCGCCGCGTGGTCGCTCAATAAGACTTCTGTACGACACGGTTTTCAACCACCACTTCCGCAACGCACCAAAGCCGCTCGCCCTCGCGAGCGGCTTGCGTTTGCGCGCTCTTGTCTGGGAAGCACTATGTGCCGCGTGTAAGGCACTTCGCGGCTAGCCATTGATGTGCTGACGCCCCTGTTGGTAGGTCATCGGGTCCACACACTGTTGATGTTGTCTGTCAGCTTCGGGGATTCTCTTCGGTCAGACGTTGCGTCAGACACGCCACCTGAAACTCCAGTCGCTTGATTTCGCGAGTGACGCTGATCCTCTGCATCTCCATCCAAAACCAGATCTTCATCATCGAAATGGCGCCCAAGCAAAATACAATGCCCAGCGCCCAATGGATAAGCGAGTTTGTGGATTCGGCGTTTGTCAATTTCCATAACGAGAACAGTCCCAGCACTATGACGGCCGTGCCGACGAATAATGATATTATGTACATAATTCGATTGCGGCCCTTGAATGTGTCCAAAGCCAATTCCAAGATCGAAGGCTCCACGGCAAATTGTTCGTAGAGTGCAGCATCTTCGTCAGACAGCGACTGTCTAATCTTGTCGTCGATTTGTGAGTCCTGCATGTTGATGTCCTTTCATTGGTTGCCTTTACCACGACGATTTCCGGGGCCGTCTTGATCACAAATATGACAAGATGTCAGACGAGACGGTTTCGTCTCGTCACTTTCGATTCGGAACTACGTGTATTCCTAATCCTAGCCACGTCGACAGTACGACGCCGTTCACTCCATAGAGCACCCATTGGCCAAATATCTCTAACCTTGCCTTGAGAGCTGCCAGCAACAGCCGATCGTCAATCTCGTTGATTTTGTCCGGCAACTTCGCGCAAATCGACGATGCATCGGCAAGTTTTCCGAGCGTGATGAGGATCACGATCAAGAGACCGATCGAGTAGAGTACCATGATGTACCGGCGACGGCCTTCCAACTGCAGGCTTGTTGTGACGGGAATTGTCAGGCCGAGAAAAAGGAGCCCCGCCATCCAATAAAACGATGCTAAGTCGTGATCCACGAATTGGCCGAATGATCCAATAGCCAACAATGCGATGATGCACATTCCCATCAGTCCAGCAGCAACTTTCTCGGTCGTGTTCAAGACGAGTCGCCCGAATCGATCGAGGAACAACACGAGATTGAATAGTGTCGGAGCCACCCATGTCATCCAGACGAACAGAGTGTAAACCACGGCGATAGGCATCTGAAACGGAGCAAGCATGGGAACCGACTCGCAAATCGATTGTAAGATACCTTGACCAAACACCAGTCCGAGGATCAGCGCGATCTGCACGCGTGGGCTCAGCCGGCCCATCCACAGAAACCAGGCCAGGATCCAGCGATAGATAGGATTGCGAGCCTTCATCGCTTCGATGATCCCGAGTCGCGCCCATTCCAGGCCGGGCTCCAGCCGCAGTGCCTCGCGGAAGTGTTCCATCGACTTGCGTGGTTTGCCGGAATGCAAGAGCGTCCAGCCCAGATTCGCATGTGTCTCGGCATTGTCTGGTTCATTGGCAAGTGCCGTCTCGATCGTCGATTCGGCCTCGTCACGGCGTCCAAGTTTAACGAGCGACATCGCTCGCAGATTGATGCAGTCCACATCTTCTGGTTCAAATTCCAGACCTTGCTCGGCGGCGTTAAGACATTCGTCCCAGCGACTTCGCGCGAATTCGATCGACGCGAGCATTCCGAAATGATCCGCATCCCACGGTTCAATACGGATGGCGTCGGTGATCGCGCTGTAAGCCGCCTTCAGCCTGTTGCGATGGAACATGACCGACGCCATCGCATAAAACCCGATCGCTTCGTCGGGGGCGGCGTGAATCGATTGCCGAGCTTCCTCGGTCGCGCCCTGATATTCCTTTCGCGCGCAGAGACACAACGCCAGCATCGCATGCGCGGTCGCATCGCCGGTATCCGCGGCGATCGCCATTCGCAAGTGCTCCTCGGCCATCTCGAACCGAGATTGCTGCATCAGCAGTTGGCCACGTTTGAGATGGATGTTTTCCATGAGCAAGACCACGGTTCGTTAGTGCTTTGATTGGCGGACGCGCCGCTAGTGTTTTGTCAAACTTAAGAATTAGGGGTTGAATAGATCAGCCGCCACGCGCTAGCGTCCGGTTATTGGAGGGAAACCGGGGCTAGCGCCACGCGGCTAATCCTAAGATTAGAGATTGACAAAGCGCTAGGTCAGTTTCAGATACTCGAGAATGTCGTCGTACAATCCGCCTTGATTCGAGTACAACGCGTAATTACGTGCCGATGCAAACCACTCCTTCGTCGACGACCGTGTCCGTTTCGTGGATGCGACCAAGTCTTTTGTCACGATCGGCTGGGGGATGCCGGATTTCATCGCATCTTCTAGTTTTGATTCAATCGTGCGGTCGACGACGGATTTCAAATCGGCTCCGGAAAAATCCCGGGCTTTCTTGGCGACATGGTCGTGATCGACGTCCTTTGTCGGCTTGCCTTTCAGCATCAGCCGCAAGATTTCAGCACGGGCCGTCAGGTCGGGTGGAGGCACGAAGATGATGCGGTCGAACCGGCCTGGCCGACGAAATGCCGAATCGAGATGCCAAGGAGCATTCGTGGCGGCCAGAATCAATACGCCGTCATTC
>CAUZVF010000501.1:0-5161 GCA_963582955.1 Planctomycetota bacterium | reverse complement strand
CCAGTCTCCCCACCCCAGCCCCGGCGGTAACCGCCAGGTCCGAACCACGCCCAAGATGAACTGGGCTACTTGGCGGGGGTCAAATCAGATTCGGGTAGGTCACCGACCCGTTCGAGAATTCCGGAGAACGTCGAACGCAATGTACCACCCTGGTGTATCTTCCCCTGGAGGTGAGCACTCAGGCCGTCTTTGGCGCAAGTTAAGGTCAGTTCTTGTCGCGCATCTCCTTTCGGATTCGAACTCTTCCACTCGATCGTGTGGTGTATGGGATCGGGGACTCCAATCAATCGAGATACAACGCCCTGCGCTGACATGAACGTTAAATGCATCGTTTTAGCCACCCGGTCATAGCTGTGGATTTCTGTCCCCACCCTGGAACCTTTTTCGTCTGTGGTCTCAATGACCACGTACTTTCCCTGAACATGTTTGATCTTCTTGGAGGTCTTCCGCTCGATGGTTCGAGCTTTTTGCCCGGGCGTTGGCTATACAACAATCCGGCCAGTCCGCTGCCACATTCCGGGTTTGAGCACCGCCGAGACAAGTTGTGGAATGTCCACAATCGCCTGGTGTGGTTGAGCAGCAATTCTCGCAACGTCGCTGTCTAGAAACTGTTCGTTCCTCGGGGCGGTTTTCTGCTCGGCAGCAGCTTGAGCAGGCGACTCGTCAGCCTTGGCCTGCGAGCCCTCCGTCGTCGGAACCGTACCACCACCAGGCGGCGAGGAACCGTCACCACACCCCACGATCCCAACCAGCAGCACCACCACCACCAGAACGCGCATCACATCTCCCCAGGCTCGGACTCTGCACCCCAGTCTCCCCACCCCAGCCCCGGCGTGCAACCCGCCAGATCCGAACCACGTCCTCCGGCGTCGGGCGGTGGGGCCGTCAGCGTTATCGCGTGGTCGCCGTCACACCGTTTTGCCATCCCACCGTCGCACTGATACGCTGGAAAGCCGCGTTACCGCCCCCTGGCCGTGCGGAGGTCTCCACCGTGCACCGTGTGACCGCTCGCTGCTGTTTCCTTCTGGTTGCCGCGTTCTGCGCCCTCTCGGTCTCGTCAGCCGTTGCTGCTGATGACGACGCTGCGAAAGTGAAGGCGGGGAAGTCGTTCGACTCGGTCAGGGCCTGTTCGAAGTCGTGTAGCCCCCAGCGTCCGCGCATGACCAAGGTCAGAAGTCAGTCGTGCCACGTCGATTCGCGTTGCTGCCTATCGACCAAGCAGATTGGACGGGCCGCGTGAGGGGCCCCGTTGACGTTCGATCGATTTCGGTTCGCAATTTGACGGGGCAGCCGTGCCGATCCTACAATTCTTACACGAGCAAGTCGTGAACAACACGTCCGTGCACGTCGGTTAATCGGAAATCGCGACCGTTGTGCCGATAAGTGAGTTGCATGTGATCGAGGCCGAGTAGATGAAGGATCGTGGCGTGAAAATCATGATGCGCGACTGGGGCTTCAACAGCATGCATTCCAAAGTCGTCGGTGGCACCATAAGTGAAGCCGCGTTTGACCCCGCCGCCGGCCAACCACATCGAAAATCCGTAGTGCTGATGCCCACGCCCGAGCGTCTTTCGAGTCAATTCGCGAAAGGCTTCTTCAAATGGGGTCCGTCCAAACTCCGTGGCCCACACAACCAGCGTCTCGTCCAACAGGCCCCTCGATTTCAAATCCGTGATGAGTGCCGCAATGCCCTGGTCGGTTTTGGCGGCGTTGGTGCGGTGATTCTTGACCAGGCCGCCGCGGTTTCCGTGAGCGTCCCAGCGCCGTCCTTGGGAGCCATTAAATATCTCGACGAATCGCACGCCGCTTTCAACCAGTCGTCGAGCGGTGAGGCACTGATTGCCGAACGGAGTATGCCCGTATAGTTTGCGTACGCTTTTCGGCTCGCGGCGCAAGTCGAATAAGTCCTGAGCCTCGCCCTGCATGCGAAACGCCGTCTCGAACGAATCAATGCGTGCATCCAATTCGCCCTGACTCGCGTGCTTTTCACGATGCAGCGCATTCAGCCTTGTCATCAATTTCAGTTGCTGGCGTTGCTGCTTCGCAGAAACGTATTCCGGTCGTCGCAGATGATCGAGCTGAAACTGACCTGAACTCGTGTCGATGACCGTGGCCTGGTACGTTCCGGGAAGGAAGCCCGATCCATACATCGTGGGACCGCCGGATGACACCCCGTCTCGCAAAGCAACGAAGCCGGGCATGTTGCGGTTTTCACTTCCCAAACCGTACGTCACCCACGCTCCCAGACTGGGAAAGCCGGGCCGCAGGTATCCTGTGTGCATCGAGATCTGGCCCACCGAATGGATGGACGACGCGGCGTGCATGGAATTGATCATCGTGATCTCATCCACAACTTTGCTCAGGTGGGGAAAGATCTCGCTGACCCACATTCCACACTGCCCGTGCTGCTTAAACGAAAAGACCGGCTGCAAAACCTTGGACTTCGAGTAGTCTTTCTCTGGGTTGAGACCATCGAGCTCCTCTTTGGAAAAGAGATCGACGGCGTTCTTTCCCGCGTACTTCTTCAGCAGCGGCTTGTGGTCGAACGTTTCCAGATGGCTTACGCCGCCCACCATAAACAGGAAGATGACATTCTTGGCGCTCGGCGTGAAATGAGGCTGCTTGGGCTCGAGGGGCGAACGGGAAGGAGTCGCCGCGGCGTCCTCTTCGGCCAGCAGTCCGGCGAGCGCAATGCTACCGAGACCGATTCCGCCCAGGCATGTGCGACGATTCATTTTCCATGTTGTCGTTGCGTCAATGGAAGACATCGCAGTATCCAATCGAATCAACGGATGTATATAAACTCATTGAGTCCCATGATGGCGTGGCAATAGTGAACCAAAACGCTCTTGTCGTTCTTGTGATCTTTGGTTGGTTTACGATCCAGGAACTGAATTCCCAACGCGCGCTCTTCATCGGTCGGCGGGCGTGTAAAGGCGACTTCGTAAATGTGGTCGACCTGAGCGTCGGGCGCTTTACCTGCTTCCCGCTCGATCCGCTCGGCCATCAACTCGGCCTGCTGCCAGAGAAACGGTGCGTTAAACATGAACAGCGCTCCCGACGGTGTCGTACTGACCGTCCGCGCGCCGACGCTTTGAAAATTGTCCACGGCATCAAAGACGCGCAACACGGGATGCGTGTTGAAGCGCGGGGCCATCATGTACACGGAGCGTCGCCAGGTCTCAGGATTCTCCTTGCCCGCCTTCCCTTTGGCAATCGAGCCGATGGCAGTGCTCGGTCCGTACATCTGTTTCTTCAACGCACCGGAAACGCTGAGGATGTTGTCGCGGATGATCTCGGCTTCGAGGCGGCGGGTTTGATGTTGCCAAATCAACCGGTTGTCGCGATCGAGTTCGACCCATCGTTCGCTTGACGCCTGGCGATACGCAGCACTGTTCATGATCAAGCGGTGCAACGGCTTTAACTGCCAGCCGTTTCGAATGAGTTCGCCGGCGAGCCAGTCCAGCAGTTGCGGGTGCGTTGGTTTGGCGCCGAGGAAGCCGAAGTCGTTAGGCGTATCAACAATGCCACGGCCGAAATGGTGCTGCCAAACGCGATTGACGATGACACGCGCGAGCAGTTGCCCGGCGCCGCGATCAACGTCTGTCATCCACAAAGCCAGGGCGTAGCGAGGATCCGCCGTCGTCGCTTCTGACTCGGCTGTGAGCCAATCTTCCGAGCGGCTATCCCCGCGCATCAACACTTCGACGAATCCGGGCGTTACTTTTTTTACGGGCCGTTTCCAACTGCCACCCGCCAGCAGATGAGGCTCACGAATCTCCAATGGAATCGCCTTGTCACTGGCCCGCGGCTCCACCTTCACTCGGCTGAAAAAGACAGCAGTCAAACGGTAATACTCTTCCGCAGTAATGGGATCGATTTTGTGGTCGTGACAACGTGCACAACCAATCGTCAAGCCCAAGAATGCACTGCCTGTTGCCGACACCATGTCGTCCAAACTGTGGAACATTTTGTCGTTGGGATTGTCGCTGTCCTTCAGAGTGGTTCCCAACTGTAGAAAACGGGCCAGGTCGGTTGCCAGGGCCGAGTCATCGAACAGGCCGCGCCCGACCACTTGGTAAGCAACGAATTCGTTGTAGGACAGATCTTCGTTGAATGATTTGATCACCGCGTCGCGATACTTCCAGGCATCCGGACGGAATTTGTTCTCGTGCACATCCGAACCATCGCTTTCGCCAAACCGCGCGACGTCCAGCCAATGTCGCCCCCAACGTTCGCCGTAGTGCTCGCTGTTCAACAACCTCTCGATCAAATCTTCGTAAGCAGTTGCGGGCGGATCCTCAATTAACTGTTTGACCTGCCGAGGTGATGGCGGCAAGCCGATGAGATCGAAATAGACGCGGCGGATCAGCGTTCTTCGATCGGCCTCTTCGGCGGGAGTCATGTGTTGCTGCTGAAGTTTCGCCAGCACGAAACGATCCACAGAGGTTCGGATCCAATCCTCACCGCGCACTTTGGGTAACGCGGAGTCACTCAGCGGACGAAACGCCCAATGCTCGCGACCGGCCTGAAGATCCACGACTCGCAGATCAAATGTCCGCCCGTCGCGCGGGTCTGGAGCACCGATCTCAATCCATTTCACGAAGTCGCCAATAATATGTTTGCTCAGCCGTTCGTTCGGCGGCATTTCGAGTGATTCATGGCGAATCGCCTCGATCAGCAGGCTTCGTTCAGGTTTCCCCGGTACGAGCGCCGGTCCACTTTCACCACCGGCCAGAACTCCCGCCTTGGAATCCAGCAGCAGTTTACCTTTGAGCTTTTTCGCTTTGGCAGCGTCCCGCGAATGGCAAGCATAGCACTTTCGGACCAGCACAGGACGAATCTTGGACTCGAAGAATTTGACGCCTTTACCATCAGGCGCGGCCTCCGCGGACAGCACTTCATTCGTCCCAGAGTGAAGCGCCAACAGAACGACGATGCAGGCGGCAGGGCTTCGTACAGGCAACCTTGCTGGACTCAGACGCCTCGGATAGCCTAGGCAACTAAAACAAATCACACATCAACTCCTACAACCGCGGCCAACTTGCGTTCTTGATCAAGCGCACCCTCTTTCTGACCTGCCCCCACGGATGGTACCAGTTGTTGAGTTAGGGTTTCCATGGTGGGAGCCCGGGCCGTTGGAAGCCGCTGCAGCGTAGCA
>CAUZVF010000500.1:0-5181 GCA_963582955.1 Planctomycetota bacterium | reverse complement strand
TCACGTTTGTTGGCTGACGCAATATGTTTGAATTCTTGCGAATTCCGCGGCAAAACTCTTGTCTATGCCAAGCGCGTTTTGAAAAAGGCCCGGATCCACGCAAATTGCTTTCCCTTCACCTCGGCCACATCGGTCAAATTGCGCCGCGATCAAGACATTCGCAATAACGGCATCGGCAAGTTACGACTCGTGAGATTGTACTAAATTCTTGCGATGAAAGAATTTCTGCTTGACGGAATTATCGCATCGTCATATAAGGCGGCCAACGTTGCTTGATCTAAGTGTGTGCATCCGTGATTTTAACTTTGGATTTGTAACCAGGTTGCTTCAATCATTCGGGTACCGAATGGAGTAGCCATCAGGATTTTGGGTGCCCGCACAGTTACAAGAGGAGCCACGGATATGGCGACAAAATCAACGGCGAAGAAATCGAGTTCTTCAAAGACTGCGAGAACGTCAACCAAGTCACGCGCGAGCGCGTCGACGAAGAGCGGCGGCAGAACCAGCAGCCGGTCGACCAAAGCGAAGAGCGGGACGTCGAAGTCAAATTCTTCCGGTAAGAAGTCTTCTTCCGGTAGGACGACTTCCAAGTCAACGAAAGCGAAGAGCGGGACATCCAAGTCAAGTTCTTCCCGCAAGTCCACCTCAAGCAGGTCGACCGCCAAATCGACGAAAGCGAAGAGCGGGACGTCTAAGTCAAGATCTATTGGCAAGAAGTCGACGTCCAGCCGGTCGACGACTAAATCAACGAAAGCCAAGAGCGGCGCTTCAAAATCGAAGAGTGCCAGCCGCACTTCGTCGAAGTCGACCAGCAGCCGCTCGACAAAGTCACGCTCGGGCGCCAGCAAGTCGACAACATCACGTTCGACGGCCCGAAAGTCGGGCAGTAAGTCGCCGAAGAGCCGCATTTCTTCGTCGAAATCGAAATCATCGAGTTCGCGATCGAGAACGAAGAAGTAGTTGGAATCAACTTTGAAACCAATGCAACAGGCCGAGCTGCAAATGCTCGGCCTGTTGTCGTTTGCTGCCTTGTCGTTTGCTGCCTTGTCGTTTGCTGCCTTGTCGTTTGCTGCCTTTGCCCGCGGCCGGACCATCCGCTATTCTTCACGTCCGTTGCAAAGATCGAAAGCTGAGAAAAATCCGAGGAGACAACATTCATGGCCGATGGTCAGCCAATTCAGTTGGGGCAGGATGCTGACGGAAAACCGAAGTTGCAGGTGCCTGACAATCCGATCATTCCTTTCATTGAAGGCGACGGAACGGGTCCCGACATCTGGGCCGCGGCAGTTCGGGTATTTGATGCTTCCGTCGAAAAGGCATACGGAGGGAACCGTTCAATCGCTTGGAAGGAAGTCCTCGCGGGACAAAAGGCGTTTGACGCAACCGAATCATGGCTGCCCGACGAAACCGTGGATGCGTTCAAGGAACACCTGGTCGGAATCAAGGGCCCTCTGACGACACCGGTTGGCGGCGGTATTCGCTCGCTGAACGTCGCGCTGCGGCAGATTTTGGATTTGTATGTGTGCTTGCGTCCGGTGAGGTATTTTGCGGGAGTTCCCAGTCCCGTGCGGCATCCGGAACTGGTCGACATGGTCATCTTCCGCGAGAACACCGAAGACATTTACGCGGGCATTGAATTCGAAGACGGCGACGACGACTGCGTTCGATTCAAGCAATTGTTGGCCGAACACTTTCCCGATCGATTCAAGAAAGTGCGATTTCCCGACTCGTCAGGCATTGGGATCAAACCGGTCAGCCGCGCTGGCACACAACGGCTGGTTGCCGCCGCCATTGATTATGCAATCGCCAACGGACGCAAATCAGTGACTCTGGTTCACAAAGGCAACATCATGAAATTCACGGAAGGTGCCTTCCGTGATTGGGGCTACGAGTTGTCGCAAGAAGCGTACGGAGCAAGCTTGCTCGACGGTGGTCCCTGGTGCCAGTTGCCCGCGGATAAGGGCGGCGTATTGATTAAAGACGTGATCGCGGATGCGATGTTGCAGCAGGTTCTGACGCGACCGGGCGAATACGATGTGGTCGCGACATTGAATTTGAACGGAGATTACATTTCCGATGCCCTGGCCGCCCAAGTCGGCGGGATTGGAATCGCGCCCGGCGGCAACATCAATTATCAAACGGGCACGGCCATCTTCGAGGCGACTCATGGGACAGCCCCGAAATATGCCGGGCAAGATAAAGTGAATCCCGGATCGGTCATTTTGTCGGGCGAGATGATGTTGCGTTATCTCGGTTGGACCAAAGCGGCCGACCTGATCATTAAAGGGATCAACGAAGCCATCAGTGCAAAGACCGTCACATACGATTTCGAACGATTAATGGACGGCGCGACGTTGCTGAAATGTTCCGAATTCGCAACCGCGGTTATCGAGCATTTGGATTAGTTTGAACGAATTGTCCTTGCGAAGCGGTAGGGTGTGTCGAGGTCGCGAAGCCTTTTGGTGTGTCATCGCAAGCTAGTTACTCGCATTTGACGGTGTGCGGTTCTCTTGTGCCAAACGAGCGACCGAAGACGCACCAGAGAGTCGGCTTGCTTGACAGCACCCTACCTTGTGTGCAAAGCAGGTTAGTTTGAACGAAGAGTCATTTCGAAATCTGGTCAGTGGAGAAAGGCGCGGCCCCGGCGCCAGCTTGGCTCGCGGAGCCTTGTCAGTCGCTTCGGCGTTTTATGGTTGTGGAGTTAGGATTCGCAACCAACTCTTCGACCGAGGTTACAAACGCGTTCACCGTGCGCCGGTTCCAATAATCAGCGTTGGCAATATCACGGCTGGCGGCACTGGTAAGACTCCGTTCGTCGCATACTTGGCCGGGTGGTTCACTGATCGCGACGTCAAAGTCGGATTGCTGAGTCGCGGATATCGCGCTCATTTTCCGCGGGGCAACGACGAGAAACTGGTGCTCGATCAACTTTGCCCCGGTGTTCCACACATTCAAGACAAAAACCGTGTCGCCGCCGCTCGACGCGCCCATTCGGATCATGAATGCGAGTTATTGATCCTGGACGATGGCTTTCAACATCGTCGTCTGGCCCGTGATCTTGATATCGTGTTGATCGATGCCATGAATCCTTGGGGTTACGGACATTTGTTGCCGCGAGGTCTGTTGCGCGAACCAATTACCGAATTGCAGCGAGCCGATCTTGTTGTCATCACGCGCGTCGATCAATGTTCCGATGAGCAAATTCAGCGGATACGTGATTGCCTGCGCAACATCGGCCAGCAATCCGAATGCGTTGAAGTTGTATTCCGGCCGCGGCGTCTGGTTAACTCAGACGGCCAAACACAGGCAGCCGGCGACCTAAAATCGAAACCGATCGCCGCATTTTGCGGGATCGGCAACCCTTCGTCCTTCCGTCGGACGCTTGATGATCTCGGCTTCAACGTCGCCATTTTCGACGCTTTTCCGGATCATTGCGACTATACGCAAACGGGACTGAAGCAACTTGTCACGCAGGCTCGAAATGCGGATGCCCACTCACTGATTTGCACTCAAAAAGACTTGGTGAAGATCAATGTGTCTCAGATAGACGACATTCCGATCTGGGCCGTTGAAATTGCGGCGGAGTTGAAAATAGGAAAAGAACTGTTGGAGCAAAAGCTGAGTCATGTTTCCAACATGTGAAGTTTTCTGCAATCGGGCCACGTCACGCGAAGCGCGACGGCGACTTTAGGGCGAGCGGCAGATGGAAGTTTACTTGAAGGAACCGGACGCTAGCGCGTGCCGGCTGATAAAACGAGCCGCTCGGCGCCAGCCCAATGGCACTCACTTTAGGTGCAACATTCGGGAAACCGTAGATGGGGGCCAGGAACCTAACGGTTCCCGCTAGCCCGGATTATTCACGAATCTAACGAAATTCGGCGTATCTTCTGAATGTCACAATGCTTCCATCACGCGCTTAAAAAACACTCTGTTGGCGAGCGGTCGGCGTAAGCCGACCGGTTTCAAGCGGTGATTCTAGAACCGCCGGGCTGACGCCCACCGCTCGCCTGAATAATCCGGACTAGCCTGGTATTTTGAGCTTCATTGCTCTTGGCTAGCGGGAACCGTGAGGTTCCTGGCCAAAACGGATAACTGTCCGACTCGTCGTCTAACTTGTCGAAACGATACCGTCGGTAAAGTGAGTGTCACTGGACGCTTGCCCGTGGTTTCCTACGGGTACGTTCTCATCTGCCGCTCGCCTAAAATATCACGGCGAGCGGTATCCCGAAGAAGGGCGCTATTGCGGCCGCATGGGATTCTCGACAAAGAATTTCCAGATCTGATCATTGACTTTTGCATGTGACGCCCAGAAATGGCGCATTCCTTTGATTTCGACGTAATGCACTTTGTGACCTTCCTGCTCATAAATACCGAGCGCCTGCCGGCTTTGTTCGACGGGAACGATTTTGTCTTGATCACCGTGAATTAACATGACGGGATATTTTCGTTTGGCTCTAACTCCGTTTTGTGCCAGAATTCCAAGGCCACCAGAATGAGCGGCAATCGCGGCGATCTTTTCGCTTTGTGCCGAGGCGACGAGGTTGGTGAAATAAGCGCCGTTTGACATTCCCACGACGTAAACGCGATTCAAGTCGATCTTGTACCGCGACGTGACGTGGTCGAAAAGTTTGCCAAAGAAATCGAGGTCGATATTTCGGCGTGCGTGCAAACGCCAGCGGCGACCGAGGCCACCGGGAAAGACAAGAATGAAACCTTCACGCTTTGCGAGTCCTGGTAAGTGCGTGTACCGGGGAAGGTGGTCTTTGCTGTCAAACAGGAAACCGTGAAACGCAAATACCAACGTAGCCGGTTTCACCAAATCGACAGAATCCGGAACGACCAGCCGAAACAGCCGCTCGGTTTCACCGACTTCGATGGACTCGTTCGGGAAGGTGCCGTGTTTTCCGCCACTCCCGCCAGACGGCCGCGGTTTTACGGAGCAGGAATCCGCGGCCAGTGCCGCGGAATGGTGCAATGCGACACAGCCAATTAAGAGTGAAACAACTTGAAAGGCACTTGTGACTCGAAATCGCATCAAGGGTCCTTCTCCTGCAATTCGGTCTCTTGCTGAATCGTCGATTCCAGTTTCTTTCGGATTTGGCGGATGCGGCCGACATCCAATCCTTCCGGATTTTTCTTGATCATCCAGTCGATGTCGGCAATCGCATCTTCGAAGCGGTG
>CAUZVF010000499.1:0-5190 GCA_963582955.1 Planctomycetota bacterium | reverse complement strand
AAACAAGAGGAGACAAGCCAAACACAGCAGCGGTCAGATATGCAAAGTACGCCAGCGAGCCAGACACGACTCCAAAACCGGCGCCACGACATAGCGAATGCCTCGTTCGTCCGAACACAACAACCACGGCGCCAATCGAACAGGCGAACACGCCCAAACAGAAAAGGAAAAACGGGCCGAGACCCAGCCAGTCCTCGCCCGCTGCGAAATAAATGCCTAATGTCGAAATGGGAACAGTGACCAGCGCTGCGCGAGCGCGAAAACCTGAAACAGAGGATTCGGCAGTCATAAGCGAAGAATTGTCATCGTGCGTTCGTTACCAATTCACGCAATCACGTCGTGGACGACGTTTCCATACACATCCGTTAGGCGGAAGTCGCGGCCGGCATACCGGTAGGTCAGACGTTTGTGGTCCATGCCGAGCAGATGCAGAATCGTGGCGTGCAGGTCGTGCATGTGGACGCGGTTTTCGACCGAGTAGTATCCGTATTCATCCGTGTTGCCGTAGGCGATTCCTGATTTGACGCCGCCGCCGGCCAGCCACATTGTGTAGCCCTGTGGATTGTGGTCGCGGCCGTTGGAACCTTGCACGATCGGTGTGCGACCGAATTCGCCGCCCCAAACGATCAAGGTGTCATCCAGCAATCCGCGTTGTTTCAAGTCGGTCAACAATCCCGAGATCGGGACGTCGACCGCTCGGCAATTGCGTTCGTGACCTGCCTTCAAGCCGCTGTGTTGGTCCCAGACATTGCCGGTCGAAACTTGAATGTATCGCACTCCCGCTTCCGCGAAACGCCGAGCCAACAGGCATTGCTTTCCATAGTTGTCAGTCTCCTTGACGCCGATGCCGTACATCTGTTGGATGTGCCGCGGTTCCTTCGACAAGTCCAACACTTCGGGAGCGGCCTGTTGCATGCGAAACGCGAGTTCGAACGACTCGATGGCCCCCGCGATTTGCTCGTCGCGACCGGCGGCTTGCAGGTGATCACGATTCATGGCTTGCAGCAGATCGAGTTGTTTGCGTTGAGCCGCGAGAATTTTGTCGTTTGTTTCGAGATTCCGAATCCGCGCGTCTCCCAACTTTCCAGACCGGCCGATCGTCGTGGCCTGATGCGCGGCCGGCAAAAACGCCGAGCCATAATTTCGCGGTCCGCCATGTCCGCTGGGCGGGCTGATGGAAACGAATCCCGGTAAATTTCGGTTGCAGGTTCCCAAACCGTACGAGATCCAAGCTCCCACCGACGGACGTATCAAATTGTCGCTGCCCGTGTGCACCATCGACACCGCCTGTCCATGCGACTGGCCGCGGCTGTGCAACGAGCGGATCACGCACAGGTCGTCAACATGCCGTGCCATGTTTGGCAGCAATTCGGAAACCCACAAACCACTCTCGCCGTGTTGCGCGAACTTCCACGGCGACGCCATCAGTTTGGGTTTTGCGCTGATGTTCTTGGCGGCCTCGAACGGCAACTGTTTTCCCGAATCCGTTTGCAGTTTGGGTTTATAATCGAACAAGTCCACATGACTGGGACCACCATGCATGAACAAAAAGATGACACGTTTGGCGCGGGCCGGATGGTGTGAGATTTTCGCCGACTGCGTTTCGCGCGCCGCGCGAGCCTGTTCGTTGCTCAATCCCGAAAACGCCAAATAGCCAAAACCGCACGCCGACGACTTGAGCAGCGAACGGCGTGAGAAATGTTGTATTCCGGTTACGTTTGTCATCGTTCGTGTCCGCGACAGTAGGTCTCGCGAGCCGAGCGAGACTATCGAATACCTACAATCAGCCCATTTCGGGTTCCCGCTCGGCTCGCGGGACCTACTCTGCACACGCATTCAGAAACTGAGCAAGAACTGATTCCCGATAATCCTTTCTGATGGTGGGTACCACGTCTTGCCGTTCAGGCAAGGCGTGTCGCGCAGCGACTGGAAACCGTTCCTTCGCTGCTGTGGCCAATTTCCGCTACGAGTGCTCACCGGCATGCTTTGCAAGGCTATCTCTTGGCCCTCGTCGTGATAGAGCGATTTCCGGCGGCTGCGCCGCACACCTTGCCTGAACGGCAAGATGTGGTACCCCCCGCTCGAATTCGGAGAACTAATCTATTCTCACTTTCTTTGCGCCGTATTACTAATTCAACATTCGAAATTCCGTGGACGCCATTACGGCGTGAATGAATTGACGCCATACCTCGGTCGGCCGCGCCGATTCGTCGTCTGTTATGTCCGAATTCTTCGTCAGGTCGGTTACAAACGCGAACGCTCGTTTGCGCTCGGCGTCGTTGGGCTGGCGAGCGAGTAACGTCAGATAAATCCGTTCGACTCTTCGATCGTCATCATTCGATGCCGCGACGATTCGTTCCGTCATCTTTCGTGCCGATTGTTTAACGAACGGACTGTTCAATAATGTCAACGCCTGAGCCGGCACGTTGGTCAGCGGGCGTTTTCCCGTGACAACATCAGGATCGGTGAAATCGAAGACCGTCAAAAACGCAGGCAGATCGTTACGGATCATTGGTAGATACAAACTGCGCCGCAAACTGTTTTCCGATTTTCCGCTGGAACCCTGTTTCGAATTGTCGATCGCCAGCCGTCCCAGTCCTTTGACGGGAGACGCCGCCGGAGTCAGATCCAATTGCCCGCTGACAGCCAGCATGGAATCTCGAACCGCTTCAGCCGGAAGTCGCTTGCGATGAGCCCGCCACAGCAGACGATTCTCTGGATCGGCTGCCGTTGCGTGGCGGTTGTGTTGGCTGCTCAGCCGGTAGACGCGGCTCAGCACGATGCGACGGATCATTCGTTTGACCGACCAGCCGCTTTCCACAAAGTTGACGGCCAGAGTATCCAGCAGTTTGGGATGAGTCGGTCGCTGGCCCAAGTGCCCAAAATTGTCGATGCTGCGGACAATCCCCTCGCCCAACAGATACGACCAGATGCGATTGACGATGACTCGTGAAGTTAAAGGATGGTCGGCGCGAGCGATCCAATCGGCCAATTCTGCTCGGCCACTCTGCTTTTTGTTGGCGAGCTTTGTGTGTTCTGAGTCGCAAATCCGCAAGAAACCCCGTTCGATAGCCGGACCATGCCGATGCACTTCTCCACGGATGCGGAGTTCACAATTCACGATCCGTTTGGCTTCACGGACGGCGAACGCCTGCGGAGCCGGTGGCGGAGCATTCTTGGCAAGCTGCTTCAACTCGGCTTCCAATTGTTTGATTTGCACGTTCAAGCTGTTGACCGAATTGCGTGCCGCGGTGACTTTGTCGCGTTCCGCGCGGCTAGCGGCGATGGCATCATCGAGGGGAATGAACTGCGCCGCGTCGGCGATGACGTGACCGGTCGTGCCTGTGGTTAAGATCGTGACCGATCCCGCCTTGCCAGCTTCGAAACGAAATGTCCCCAGAGATTTGAACAGTTTGTTAATCGGAGCGGGCTTGGTTTGATCGACTGAGATGTTTTTCGTGTTGCCGACATGCTTGATGGAAACCGGAACCTTATTGTCGCGGCCGCCACCGCCGGCGTAAGAAATTCGAACTTCATAGCGACCGGCCTTGGGCAGATCGGGAATAAACGTCACCGATTTCTGACCCTTACCTGTCTTGTCGTCGTGGATGTAACCCTTGCCGTAAAAATGTGGGCTGAACTTCGAGTCTTTCCATTCCCCAACCAGTTTTGCCTGAGTGTTGTCGACGATGATGCCTTTGCCACTGATGTCAATTCTCGCCAACTTGGCTTGTGCGGCTTTCAGGTCTTTCTTCGCGGCTTTGATGTCGGATTCGACTTTCGTTTTGGCCTGTTTGTGCTTCTCTAACGCCGCCGCGTGTTGCTTTTCCATCGGCAGGCCGACCGATTTCCAGGTCGAGACGTACTGCTGGCTCTCGCCTTCCAGAATGATCGTGCTGCGAAAGATGCCGGCCAGAGCATAATAGTCTTCCGTCGGAATCGGATCGAATTTGTGTTCGTGACAGCGAGCACAGCCAAGAGTCAGTCCCATGAACGCGCGGCCGACACTATCGATCTGCTCGTCGATAACGTCCATTTCGAGTTTTTCTTTGTCGCGTTCGCTGAGCATCTTGGGGCCGATCATCAGAAAACCCGTGCCGATCAGTTGTTCGGCACGCTGCTCGTCAGAATCGTACGGCAATAAATCTCCGGCAAGTTGTTCGCGGACGAACTGATCGAACGGCTTGTCGTTGTTGAACGCATCGACAACGTAATTGCGATACCTCCAAGCGTTAAAAAACGTGGCATTGAAATCGCTGCCGTTCGAATCGGCGTATCGGGCGACATCCAGCCAGTGACGTCCCCAGTGTTGGCCAAACTGCACAGATGCCAACAGCCGGTCAACGACCGTGGCATGGGCTTGCAAGGACTCGTCGGCCTGAAACGCGGCGATCTCGTCAACCGTCGGCGGGAGTCCGGTCAAATCGAATGTCACTCGTCGCAGCCACGTTGACTTGTCGGCGTCTTGATTCGGAGAAAGGCCGCGCGCTTCCAGCCGGGCAAGAATGAAACGATCAATGTCGTCCAGCGGCCAGGTGTTATTCTGGATGTTCGGCGCACGGTGCGGTTTGGGCAATTGAAACGCCCAGAACCGACGAGCTTTCTCGAAATCGATGCCTGGGTTTTTGTTGGGTGTCTTGGTGACATTGACTCGCGGATCAGCAGCTCCCGTCGCGACCCATTTCTCGAAAACCGCGATCGCGGCTGCCGGGAGTTTTCCGTCCGGCGGCATTTCAAGTTCATCATAGCGAATCGACTCGATCAGCAGACTCTCGTCAGGTTTGCCCGCAACGATCGCCGGTCCGGTGTCGCCGCCTTTGATCCAACCCTGTTTGAGGTCGAGATTCAATCCGCCTTTCAACTCTTTTGCCTTTGACGAATGGCACTTGTAACAGTGCTTGACGAACAACGGACGCACGTTTTTCTCGAAGAATTCCAACTTCGCCGGATCAATCGGCGGATCGGCAGCCGGCAAGCTGTCTGGCAGCATCGACAGAACGCCGAGAATCAACAACGAAGAACGAAACAAAGACATCGGCTTCTCGTGGAGTCCTTGACGTGAAATTGAAGGTTGTCGGCCAGATTCGAACCGAGCGCTCCGGCTCCACACAACGTAATACGAATATGCAAGAGGAATCAGATGCAGGCGCACGAAAAGCCCCGCGCAAGTTCCGAAAGCATGACCAAGTA
>CAUZVF010000498.1:0-5191 GCA_963582955.1 Planctomycetota bacterium | reverse complement strand
TGACGGCATTTTGGCTGCGACGGCGCGACCCGAATCGACGACGAGGACGCACGCATTTTTGGTTCTATGTCGCGAACGGTTTGTGGAAGGTGACAATCGTCGCATTCGGCCTTAGCTTTGTAATCATTATCATTTCAGGTGTTACCGGTGAAATCGAAAATGACCAAGTCCCAAAACAATTCGTTGCTTGCATGCTACTTTCCACATGCACGTTATTCCTATCGGCGACGGCCACATGGATCGCCGTTGCCAAAGCATGGTGGGGCGGAGTCAAAGTATGGGTGAATTCGACCGTGCATCGCGCGCGCCGATCTCGCATCTGGCCTCCAGAAGTGTCGGGCAACAATCACGTCAATTGGCTGGTTGTCACGGCGTTTATTCCAGGTGTCCTCATCGGAATAATCGCACTCGCCCTGGTGGCATTAGTAGGCATCGAACGTGCTCCCAACCAACCAGGCCCCGGTTTTATGTTGCCAATGTTCGGATTCCTGATCGGAGTCCCGATTACGATACTGTGGTTGCAAGACCGAGTCTTGAAGATTATCTGCGTCGAGTCACCTTTGCAGTGTTGGTCAGACACGGCTTCGCTTTTTAGTATGGAAGAAGAGCCTTCTTTGGGAGATGACTCTTCAAGACCCGAGGACAACTATGGGAACTTCTGATTCGCGCTTCCCGACGGTTCGAATGCGACGGCTGAGGACTCATCCGCGGCTGCGCGACATGGTCCGCGAGACACAACTGAGTCCCAACGATTTCATCCTGCCGCTGTTCGTCAAGCACGGAGAGAACCAGCGGGTTCCCATCACGTCGATGCCCGGACATGCCCAGTTGACCGTCGATTTGTTGGCCGGCGAAATGGCCGAGATCGACTCGTTGGGAATCCCCGCCGTCATCCTGTTTGGAATCCCCGAACATAAAGACTCGGTTGGCAGCGACGCTTACGATGACAATGGAATCATTCAACAAGCCGTTCGGGAAATCAAATCGGCCACGTCGAACGTGCTGGTCATCACGGATGTTTGCTTCTGCGAATTCACCGATCATGGACATTGCGGCATCATCAATGAGCGGCACGGACTGACCGATGTCGACAACGACGCAACACTGGATATCCTCGCCAAAGAGGCCGTCAGTCATGCAGGTTCCGGCGCTGACATGGTTGCTCCCAGCGGCATGATGGACGGCATGATCGCGGCGTTACGTTCTGGTCTGGACGAAGCCGATTTCGAGAATACTCCCATTCTGAGCTACGCCGCGAAATACTCGTCAGCGTTTTACGGACCGTTCCGCGAAGCCGCCGGGAGTGCTCCGCAATTCGGAGACCGACGAACCTATCAAATGGACCCGGCCAACGCTGCCGAGGCGCTGCGCGAGGTGGCTCTCGACTTGGCCGAAGGCGCCGACATGCTGATGGTGAAGCCGGCGATGAGTTATCTGGATATCGTACGGCGCGTCAAGGACGCTCATCCCGATGTTCCGTTGGCGGCCTACAACGTCAGCGGCGAATTCGCGATGGTCAAAGCTGCCGCGGCGAACGGTTGGATCGACGAGCCGCGCACCGCACTCGAAATCCTGACATCGATCAAACGTGCCGGTGCCGACATGATTCTGACTTATTTCGCAAAGGATGCGTGCCGCTGGATGTCGCCGTAGCGTCCGCAAGAGTGTTGACATCGCCGACGTTTTTCCGTTTTGTAGAATAGAGGTATCGGTGATGCGTTCGTTCCGCAAATTCTTGAAACACGTCCACCGAGATCAGCAGGGTGCCGTCAGTCTCGAGACGATTTTGATTATCGGGGCCATTGCGTTGCCGATCCTGATCTTCCTGATCAAGTACGGATGGCCGCGTGTCCGCGACTTCTTTTACCAAGGATTGGAAGACGTCGAGGCCGAAAGCCAGAATATCAAACAAGGGAATTGATGCTCGGCTGCTCGCCGTGCCGCTCGCTCTTGGGTTTTGCGACGCGCGTCAACGGTTTCCGGCCGAGCCGCGTTTGCCACCTGGCGGCCGTCTGCCACGCACTCGGCCTCCGGTTCCGGTTCCGTTGTCGGCTGGAGGATCACCGCCGCTGGCTCCGACTTGTCCGTCGCGATCTGGCGATGAGCCGCCATCGTTCGACGAAGCTCCGTCATCGATCGTGACGCCGAGCGCTTCCAAGACGTCATCAATCGGGTTGGCAACGGCAAACTTCCCGCCGCGGCTGCCGGCGAACAGTAATCCGCACGGTTGCCGATCTGGGTCGGTGACCAGCAGCGAACCCGAATCGCCCGACTTAATGAACCCAGCCGCATCGCCTCGGACCATGATCTGTCCGACAAAGCGAGTGCAGTCTTCGCCAAAATTCACACAGGTCGTGGCGTTGATTCCGGCGATGCGTCCTTTCGTCAATTGCGTCGTCCGTCCGAATTTCTGAACCCGCGCCCGCAGTCTTGGACGGACGGTCGTCGAGGTCGGCGTGCCATAACCATTCGACGGCGTACTGGTGCCGAGCGTCGCGGCGCTGACACGTGCAATCGCGGCGTCAATCCGATTGTTATTCGCATCGTGCCGGATCGTCACGAAGCGGGTCATATCGCCAATATTGTTCTGCGAGTTTCGCCGGCATCGCGAATCGGCCCGGCCCGGTTGTACGATGTCGTCCCCGCGTTCTCCGCGATTGTTGAGACCCAGCACGTGGTTGTTGCTCAGAGCAAAAACGTTTCCGTCACTGTCGATGACACGACAGGCAATCGTTCCCGACGAGCAACTGCGGGAATTGCCCACGGAAACGCCAATGGGAACGGGGCGTGGGAAACGGGCGCGTGCATTCGCCGGTGACTCGGATTGCCAATGAGTGAACAATTCGCCTGTAACTTGCGTCTGTACGTTGATGCCTTCAAAGCTGCTCGGTACTCCTTCGATTCCCGCACGCGTCAAAAAGACCTTAATCTCGGGTTTTCCCTTCGCATTCAAACCGGTCGCGGTCCCGACGACGCCCTTCTTCGGCATCAAGATTTCGGTGAACCGGTCCTGCGCTTTCATGACGCGCTTGACCTCTTTCTCGGACGGCTCTTGAAATCCGTCGGGGTCGTCGTCGTTCGTACCGCCGCCGCGTCGCGGGCGTCCTCCCGAAGTCGTCCGCTTGGTCGGCACGCCCTTTCGTTCGCGAGTCTTGCGATCTTTCTTTTTGTCGCCCGCCTGATCGTCTTTCGAACTTGTCCGAGCAACCCGCACGCGCAGCCGATACACCTTGTGCTCCAATTTGAACTCGCGCCGTTCCCGAGTTGTCAGCCGATCGGCGGCTTGGAATTGGATCTTCAGCGGTTTCGAAGACTTTCCCGGCTTCAGCTCTGCGTCGGCTTTGATCAGGACAAACGCGGGAATCTTGTCGTCCAGCTTTTCGTCGGCATTCAAAACACTCAGAGAGTCGACGTTCGTCCCTTTAACCGCGACAACAATCGGGCCCCGGATCGAACGCTTCGAGTTGTTCGTGATCACGACACGCAGGTCGTACTTTTTCTTGCCGGCATAACGAAGTGGTCCCGTCTTCTTCATCGAAACCGCGTCAGTTATGTCCTCTTTGCCAATGATCTCCTCTTTCGCATTCAACGTGGCGGATTGGATAAAATACGCAACCAGAACCAGGGCCGCAGCGTGAATTGAAATCAACCGCCACCCAGATCGCACATCACGAGCATGCATGCTGATACCCTTACTCCAAATTATTGAGACCCGTCAGAAACGTGCGCAACCCGACTCAGCAATCTATCTATACCGTTCCGCACGGGAAATCCAGAGATGATTAAGGATTCGGCCCATCGAATGCTTCTTGAGCGCAGCTTTCCCGTAGGAATTCAAACGCAAGGAGTTCACCGTTCTCATCAAAGTTTCTCGTCAATTTCGAGAAATGCGCACGTTTGGATGAGATTCTCGGTGCGTCAGTTCGTCACCGCTTCGGTGACTGCAACGCACATGACAAACCACGAAGAGATGACAGAAAAATGATGTGACAGAAAAATACAAGAAGGAGTGAATTTTTCTGTCATCCATTTTTCTGTCATCTGTCATCCATTTTTCTGTCATCTGTCATCCATTTTTCTGTCATCAAAAGACGAACACGCGATGCCCATCAGCGGTTTCTTGAACACATTGAACCGCGAGGATTTTCGGCTTTTCCGCCAATATTGTGAGACGGCTTGCGAAGTACTATCAAAGTGATATCATATCGATATCTCACCGAGATTGTCCCTAACACGGGAGGACTTCCAATGATTCAAGAGAAAGTGTTTCGCCCGATTTCTGGTTGGTTGCCGCTGGTTGTGTGTTTGGGACTGTTGTTTGGCGGTCCGACGTTGATTGTCTACATGGCGGTTACACTCGATTCGCCATCGCCGGCACCGTTTCTGTTTGCCGTGCTGATGATTGTCACGTCGTTCGTGATGATGTTCGGGTTCCAAGCGGTGGCTCCGAACAATGCGCGGGCGATGTTGTTGTTCGGCAACTATAAGGGGTCGATCACTGAGTCGGGATTCTTTTGGGTAAACCCATTCTATTCAAAAAAACGCATTTCACTGCGAGTGCGTAATTTCGAGACGGGTTCGGTCGTGACGCCCGAGACCAAGAACGAACTGGGAAAGGTCGTCCAAAAGGCGACCCGTTCGGCGGGCCGGCCGTCGAAAGTGAACGACCGCGATGGAAACCCAATCGATATCTCGGCAATCGTCGTTTGGAAAGTCGTGAATACGGCGGAAGCACTGTTTGAAGTGGACGACTACGAAGATTTCGTTGCCGTGCAGAGTGAAGCTGCCCTGCGAAATCTGGCGACGCGACATCCGTACGACAGCGAGGACCACGAAATCTCACTACGAGGAAACGCGGTCGAAGTTTGCGAGCAACTGCAGCAGGACATTCAGGAACGTTTGGACACGGCCGGCGTCAACGTCATTGAAGCGCGCATCAGCCACTTGGCGTACGCTCAAGAGATCGCGGCGGCCATGCTGCAGCGCCAACAAGCTCAAGCGGTCGTTGCCGCAAGAACGAAAATTGTCGAGGGCGCCGTCGGCATGGTGCAAATGGCGCTGGACCATTTGGCCAAAGAGAACATCGTCGAACTCGACGACGAACGTCGGGCGGCGATGGTGTCGAACTTACTCGTCGTCCTGTGTAGCGGTGCCCACACGCAGCCGGTCGTCAACACAGGAACATTATACA
>CAUZVF010000497.1:0-5195 GCA_963582955.1 Planctomycetota bacterium | reverse complement strand
CGTCGGGCGGTCGTCGATTGGATCCGTCAGTTGCGTCAATACGAAGCGAAGCGGAATGCGGGCGATCCGGGGCCGGTGTTGGCTCGTCGGCTTAGCAACGCGGAGTACAACTACACGATCCGAGATCTGACAGGTGTCGACATTCGACCGACACGCACGTTTCCCATCGACCCGGCGAACGAAGCCGGTTTTGACAACTCGGGAGAGTCCCTGACGATGTCGTCGGCGCTTTTGAAGAAGTACCTGACAGCCGCGCGACAGGTCGTTGAGCATCTGGTGTTGAAACCGAAGGGGTTCGCATTCGCTCCGCATCCGGTCGTCACCAACACTGACCGCGACAAATACTGCGTCAAACGCATCGTACGGTTTTATAAGCGCCAACCGACGGATTATGCCGACTACTTCCTGGCGGCTTGGCAGTTCAAGTATCGAGTTGCTCTTGGCAAACCAAACGCGACTCTGATTGACTTTGCGGCGAGCAATCGAGTCAGCCTGAAATACCTTGCTAAGATTTGGACGACGTTGACAGAGGTTAAAGAGGAGATCGGGCCGATCTCAAAACTTCAGACGATGTGGCGGCAACTACCCTCTGAAGGAAATCAACAAAAGGCAGCACGCATCGGTTGTGAGAAGATGCGTGACTTCGTGGTTCGACTCCGCAAGAAGCTGGAGCCGCAGTTCGAGAACTTGTACATCGAAGGCAACCACAAGGGTTCTCAGCCGTTCGTGCTCTGGAAAAACCGGCAGTACGCAGCACATCGTCGGACTTATGATCGCACGGCACTCCGAGTCGAAAGCGATAAGAAACCAGAAAAGGAATCGCCGGATGAACTGGTGATTCCCGCCGGCAGAACAGAACGAACCCGCTACGAGGACGCCTTCGAACGACTTTGTTCGGTTTTTCCTGATGCCTTTTACATCTCCGAACGCGGACGCGATTACGTTGGCAAACCCAAAGAACAACAGGAAAAAGGCCGTCTGCTGAGCGCGGGATTTCACAGCATGATGGGATACTTCCGCGACGACGGGCCGCTGTATGATCTGATTCTCAATGAACAAGAACAGCGAGAGCTGGATACTCTGTGGCAGGAATTGGATTTCATCGCCTCCGCCCCGATGCGGCAGTATACAGGTTTTGTGTGGTTCGAGCGCACTGATTCGCGCTACATGCGAGAACCGCAGTTCGATTTCGCTCGGGCTGAAGACAAGGACGTTACGACCAAAAAGAAAATCAAAGCACTATCCGTCGTCTATTTGGAAAAGGCGCATAAGAACGGCGGCGAAGACGTCGCGATCAAAGCGATCGAAGACTATTTCCATAACATCAATGATCAGATCCGCTGGGTCGAGAAGACACGACGCGAGGCAGAGCCCAGCCATCGAAAGTCATTACTGAAATTTGCCGAGCGTGCTTACCGCCGCAAATTGTCAGCCAACGAACAAACAGACTTGCTCGGCTTTTACCATTCTCTGCGGAAGGCGGACGGGCTGAGTCACGAGGACGCGATCCAAGATTCGATTGTCTCGATCTTGATGTCACCGCATTTCTGTTATCGGATGAATCTTGCCGGAGCAGGCGGCGGTCGGCGGCCTCTGTTGGATTACGAATTGGCAAGCCGTCTGAGTTACTTTCTCTGGTCCAGCATGCCTGACAAACGGTTGTTGGACATCGCGGCGAAAGGCGATCTTCATCGCCCCAAAGTCTTGCGAGCGGAAACACAACGCATGCTGCAAGACGAACGCATGCGCGGATTGGCGACGGAATTCGGCGGCAACTGGCTCGACATCCGCCGCTTTGAACAGCACAACAGTGTCGATCGAAATCGATTCCCAAGTTTCACTGACGAATTACGCCAAGCGATGTTTGAAGAACCGATTCGATTTTTCGTCGACGTGATTCAAAAAGATCGCTCCGTACTCGATTTCCTCTACGCTGATCACACGTTCGTCAATCCCGTGCTGGCGAAGCATTATGGTGTCAGTGAGGCCGCCGTTGCGCCGGGCGAGTGGAAGCGGATTGATAATGCTGGCCGATTCCAACGTGGCGGACTGCTACCTATGTCGGCGTTCCTGACAAAAAATGCACCCGGTTTGCGGACCAGTCCAGTGAAACGTGGGTACTGGGTCGTCCGACGCCTGCTGGGAGAACGTATTCCGGCACCGCCGCCGAATGTTCCCGAACTTCCCGACGACGAATCGAAATTGGGCGACCTCACTCTACGAGAGATTCTGTCGCGGCACCGTGAACACAAGAGTTGTGCCGGTTGCCATCAACGATTTGATTCAATCGGCCTTGTGTTCGAGAACTTCGGGCCAATCGGCGAACTCCGCGACAAAGACTTGGGCGGGCGGCCCGTCGATACGAACGCAACCTTTCCCGACGGTGGCAAAGGAAATGGACTCGCTGGCCTGCGCCAATATTTGCGGAAACACCGGCAGGATGATTTTCTCGACAACCTGTGCCGTAAGCTGCTATCCTATGCTCTTGGAAGAACGCTTTTGCTGTCTGACGATCCGCTCGTTCACGCAATGCACGCAGAATTGGGAACAAACAAGTACCGATTTGGGACGTTGGTGGAAACGATTGTTAATAGTCCTCAATTCCGAAACAAACGAGGTCGTGACAATTAGCCGGTATTTGTGGGCCGATTTTGATTGGGTGACGGCATGAGAGAAATACAAGTAGCGCTAACAACCGAGCAGATCGAACAGCGAATCGAACAGTATCGTGCCGAAGGATTTCAGCAGCGAGCCATGCCTCACATACTTTATCGGTCACCCTTCATCGTGTGCCCGTGCGACGGATGCGACCGCGAAATTGCAGGGATTGATTTTCAATTGGAATTGCTCGGCGACGAAGAACTCCACACGCGATTGATGAAGGCGTGGTGGAAAAGATCGGGTTTGATTGGAAGATGTCCTGGTTGCTCGAATCACGTACTTTTTACGATGCAAGACAAACAGATCGTCGAAGTCACGGACATCGACACTTCGGCATTGTTGCCCGACAATTGGTATGAAGTTGCATACATCCTTGGATAAGTCCATCTCATGAAACATCGAGTGAATAGTTTCTCCCGAATCTCACGCCGGACGCTGCTTCGCGGAGCCGGTGTCGCGATGGCATTGCCGTGGCTGGAATCGATTCCGGTATGGGGCTTCGAGCCTTCCATCGAGACGCCCGGCGGTTTCCCCAAACGTCTCGCCGTTTTATTCATGGCCTGCGGCGTCAATTCCAAGTATTGGTGGGCCAAGAATTCCGGCGATCAAATGGAATTGGGCAAGAGCTTGCAGCCGATGGAACCGTTGAAGACCAAGATGAATTTCATCAGCGGTCTGTTCAACAAGAATGCCACCGGCGTCGGCATCCATCCCGGTCAAACGGGCAACATTCTGTCGGGTGCGTCGTTGCAAAAAGGAGCCGAACTGAAAGGCGGCATCAGCGTCGACCAAGTGTTGGCTAATCACCTGGGACAGCAGACGGCTCAGCCCAGCATGGTGCTTGGTTGCGAACAACCCATCACTGGTTACCACGAGACGAATTTCTCGATGGCCTACAGTTCGCACATCTCGTGGCAAAACGCGACATCGCCCGTGCCGATGGAAGTTTATCCATCGCTGGCGTTTGACAGCCTGTTCGACAACCGCGGTAATCGGCGCAACAAGAGCGTCCTGGACCGCGTCCGTGAGCAAGCCGCCAGCCTGAGTCGAAAAGTCAGCGCCGGCGACAAATCCAAACTCGACGAATACCTGACCAGCGTGCGTGAAGTCGAGAAACGCATCACGCGATTGCGAAAGGAACAAAATAAAGCAACCGACCGTGCGAATGCCGCAAGAAAGTCGCTGGTCACGATGAAACGCCCCGACAACGGCCTTCCGGAAGATATCCGCGAGCACATGCGGCTGATGTGCGACATCGTTGCGTTGGGATTCCAGACCGACAAGACGCGCATCGCGACATTGTTGCTGTGCCGCGACATTTCCGGTTTGTTCTACCCATTCCTTGATGTCCGGAAGGCCCATCATTCCGGTTCGCACGACGATCTCTCGGAAGATTGGCAAAAGGTCACGCAGTATTACTGCAGCCAGCTTGCCTACTTGGCCGGGCGGCTCGATCAGATGCCGGAAGGCAACGGCACCGTGTTGGACAACTCATGCCTGCTGTTCGTCAACAACATGTGGTCTGGCAGCAAACACGATTCCACCAAAGTTCCCGTGCTAACCGCCGGCAGCCTGGGCGGAACACTCAAAACCGGCCGCGTCCTCGATTACTCCGACAAGGGCGACGACAACCGCAAATTGTGCAGCATGTACCTGTCGATCATGAACCGCATGGGCCTGACGGTCGATCGATTCGGTGATGCGGATACTGAATTGGCGAAATTCTGAAACCAATTCGTCCATCCGCCTCGTTCCGACTCTCCGCCTCGTTCCCAAGCGCAGCTTGGGAACGAGTGTTTGATCAAGCATCCGCAATCCAGTCCCGAAACGCATCGTCGTCAACGTTTCGTCCGCTCAGAACGATGACAACATCTCCGTCTCCATCAAGGCTGATGTCACCGGCGAGTACTGCCGCTGTTGTGATGGCTCCTGAAGGTTCGGTCCGCAATCCGTGGTTATCGTAGAGCCACTTCATGGCTTTTCGAGTAACACGATCAGCGACGCAGACCGACTCAGAGACATGTCCGCGCAGTATTGGCCAATTGTGTTCGCCAACGTCATAAGACAATAACCCATCGCAAATGCTTGCCGGATGCTCGATTCGGACGCGTCGGTCCTCCGCAAGTGATTGCCGAAAATCGTCGGCACCATCCGGCTCGACGCCGATGATTCTGGCATTCGGGAATTCGTCGGCAATCGCCAAAGCATGGCCCGCCATCAGGCCGCCGCCGCTCACTTGGCAGACGAATTGTGAGATCCCTCGGCCGTGCTGTTGCAACTCGTCGACGATTTCCAGCCCACCAACACCGTTGCCCGCGATCACGTCAGCGTCGTCGTAAGGCGAGGCTTCGATGCCATTCTCTTGTTCGGCAATTTCACGAGTCAGCCGGTCGCGATCACCGGTTTCGTGGTCTCGCGAAATATCATACGTGCGGATTTCTGCACCGAAGGATCGTGTCAGATCAAACTTCACTTTCGGAGCCGATTCGGGCATGACGATGATCACTCGCTTTTCCAACCGCATGCCGGCAAAC
>CAUZVF010000496.1:0-5199 GCA_963582955.1 Planctomycetota bacterium | reverse complement strand
CGCTGACGCTTCGGGTTACGATCAACTCCAGTTTTGCGCGGTGTTTTGGGTAAGATAGTCGCAACTCCTTTTGACCACAAGCTTTGCATCATATTTGCGTTGTTTCGTGAATAATCCGGGCTAGTATTCTGCCAGTAGTGAACCGATGGATGCGGCAGGACTTCTGGCCCGAACTCTTGCGAGTCCGGCGACTCATCATTTTTAGACTGACAGACTAGTTGCTCGGAGCAACTTTGGTGGCGGGAGCGAATGTTTCGTTGGCCAGTTCATTCAACCGCCGTAGATCGAGCTTTCCGGTTCCCAGCAGCGGGATCTCATCTACCTGACGGAAGCTATCGGCCGACGGAATCCACAGATTGGGCAGCCCGGCCTCGGACAGTTCTCGAACGATTTCCTCAACCGGTTTCGACAGTGTCTTATGAAACACGACCAATCGCTCGCCCTTCTTTTCGTCGGGCACGGACGCCACAGCAACGCTGATTTCTGGTTCGTCGGCGTTCGAGTCTTCGACGATGCGAGCCAGCTCGGCCTCGACCTTGATATGAGGCACCATCTCGCCGCCGATTTTGGAAAAACGGCTCAATCGTCCGGTGATCTCGACAAAGCCGTCGTTGTCGATCACGGCCAAGTCGCCCGTGTTGTACCAGCCGTCTTCGATGACTTCCGCGGTCTTTTCAGGATTGTTCAAATAACCGAGCATCACGTTCGGTCCCTTGATCTTCAGCAGTCCCTGCTCGTTGGGTCCCAGGTCTTCGCCGGTATCCAGGTCGACGACTTTTGCGACAACGTTGGGAACCGCGCGGCCGACCGTGCCAACTTTCGTTGCCGATTGCTCGGTCGATCCAGAACGATGGTCAGGCACGTTCGCGCAGGCCAATGGTGAGAGTTCGGTGATGCCAAATCCTTCGGTGGGAAAGACACCGAACTTCTCGTGGAACGCTTCGGCCAGACTGACCGGCATTTTTTCGGCACCGACGATAGCCAAGTCGAGGTGCGTCATTTGTTCCTTGTCGATGCGTTTCAGATACGTCTTCAGAAACGTCGGAGTCGCGGCCACAATGGTGACTTTGTGTTTCTGACACAGTTTTCCAATTTGCCGTGCGTCGAGCGGGTTGAAGTGGTAGACGGCTTGGGCGTCGGTTGTCAACGGCAGCCACATCAAAATCGTGTATCCGAACGAATGAAAAAACGGAAGGATTCCCATAAATACGTCGTCGCGTTTGATGTGGAACAACTGATCGGCCGATGCAACGTTTGAACCAATGTTGCGATGTGAGAGCATTACACCCTTGGGTTCTCCGGTTGAACCGGATGTGAAAATTACCGTCAACAGGTCGTCAGGCTGAATCTCTTTCAGGCCGAGCATGCTTTCGAGCACGGCTGCCGGTAACGCCATCGCTTGAAACAGCGAGACCATCTTGTCGATGCCGGTCGCCTGTTCCTTCAAGTCTTCCAGAAAGACAAATTCGGTATTCAACTCGACGGGTTTCTTTTCAAGGAAGCGACGGCTGGTCAGCACATGCTTGATGCCGGTTTCATCGATGCAGTACTGCATGACCTCGTCGGACAGCGTGTAATTCAAGTTGACCGCGACGCGCTTTGACAGAGCCAAAGTCGTGTTGGCTAATACTCCGCCGGCCGAGGGTGGCAGCAAGACGCCGACCATCTTTTCATCGGGCGCCAACACCGAGCGTTCCAGCAGCCGTTTCAAAACCAGCGTGCCTGTCAGCGTCCGCCCGCCGGTCAATTCGGTTCCGGCGGAATCAGCAATCTTCTTGCGAAACAAGGACGAGCGGCAGCGTCGAATGAATTGACGGGGAGGAACCATGTTCTGAGTACTCCGTTTACTGACGGCTTCAACACCGAGTGCTTCGACCGCTTGACGTACCTGGAACACATCGTCCGGCTCCGTCAGCGGTTTTCCAAACAGAATCGAGACGGGGTACGGCCAGCGTCTGGGTAGTTTCCATAAAAGCCGCCCGCCTTGATAGCTGAATATGCTGCCCCACAATTGGTCGAGATAAATCGGCACGACGGGAGCTCCCGTGCCTTCAACGACTCGCATCATTCCACGCTGAAACGGCTGCAACTGGCCGGTGCGCGTGATCGTACCCTCGGCGAAGATGCAGACCAACTCGCCATCCATCACCGCCTGCTTGGCGGTCTTCAGAGCCCGCATCACCGACCGGGCTCCCTTGCCCGATTTGATGGGAATGACGCCAAACGTGCGGCACAGCCAATCGATTCCGAAGCCCTGCACGTAATCGGCATAAGCCAAAATGCGAATCGGCCGCGACGAGGCGATCAACAAGAGCACTCCGTCGATCCACGACACATGGTTGGCGACCAGCAACGCGCCGCCTTCTTCGGGGATGTGCTCGCGTCCGTGAACTCGCACGCGATAAACCGTGTGACTTGCCAGCCACACAACAAACCGAATCGTCGCCTGGGGGATCAAGAACACGACGTACAACACAACAGGAATCGTGGCAATCCCCGCGATCAGAAAGACTGTCGGCGGATTCAAATTCAGGCCTGACTGCATCATCGGAAACAGAAACGAGACAATCAGCATCCCGCTAAAGGTCACAAAATTCGATGCCGCTAGGATCGACCCGCGCGATTCCTTGGGACTGTGATGTTGCAAATAGGCGTTCAACGGAATATTGAACAACCCACCGCCGGCACCCAGCACGAACAGCAACAATCCGAACCAGATCACCGAATTCTCGGCCTCCACAGGCACCAAAGGACACAGCAACGAGCTAGCCGCGATCATGGCGGCCCCCAACGGCACAATCCCCAACTCGACTTTGCCCCCCGACCACATTCCTGCCAAAACACTGCCGACGCCGACGCCCAGCGACAAGATTCCCAGCAGCTTGACGACTTCGGTTTGTTCGCCGTGCAGAAAATTGATGACAAACGTGTCAACGTTGAGTTGTGTCAGCGCGGCCACCGACCAAAAGAAGGCGATCCCAAGAGCCACCCGCAGAATCGGCCGGCTGACTCCTAACAGCCGGATGTCGCGAATCGTGTCGGTAAACGGGTTCACGGGAAACGTGCGAGACGGGTTGGCCGAGGGAACTCGTTTAATCAACAGGCTTGTCAGTGAGCCGACGGTCGCCACACCAATCAAAGCCAACGCGGAAATCCACAGAGCTTCCCGGCCATCGTTTCCCGTCGCCGCGAACAGATAACCACCCGCAATCGTCCCCGCCACGACGGCAACGACGGTCGTCAAACCAACCAGTCCATTCGCCGCCGACAGCTTTTCGCTACGGACAATCTCGGGAATAACGCCCATCTTCGACGGCCCAAAGATAGCACTCTGCGAGCCCATCAACGCCACGACGGCAAACATCCCATAGATATTTCCCCACCAAATCGCGGCGACACCGAGCGACATGACGACGATTTCAGCAATCTTGCACCCAATGATGACCTTGCGTTTGCTAAACCGATCAGCAAAGTAACCGGCATAAGACGCCAACAGCAAATAAGGCAATACAAAGCACGCCAGTCCGGCTCCGAGAATAATCGGCTCGAACTGAATCTCGTGATCCGTTCTGGCGGAACCCAAGAGTTGCTCGACCCACGAGCCCCGCAGTTGCTCATCCGCCACAAACTTGGCAATCGGAACGACGAGCCAACGAAACATGTTGTCATTCATCGCTCCCAGAAACTGCGTGAGCAGAAATCCCAGAAACGCGGGCGACGTCAGATTGCCTTTGAGATCGCTAGCAGACGGGGAGTCCGTGTTACTCATGACAAGAGGCTGAAAGATGAAGACGAATGAGAAATCGCGATGAAATCAACCGTTAACAATTTCAGGCCGATAGTATACACGGCGAGGCGGAATCCCGAATGTCACGTTTCGGAATTGGCCGTGGCGCGTGGTCTTCGCCAGATTCGAACCACCGCTAGGGACGAAGGCAATCCTGCGACACAATCCTAGGTCCCACGTAATCTGAAATAAGTGTGACAGTGCCCCAATGTCTGATCGTGCATGAACAATTATTGGCCAATAGCACAATTAGTTTGAGAAAATGGATCGAGAATGCCGATTAGGTAAACAGTACTGCCGATCGTTCCACCGGAGGCCAACGTGTGCGCAATCGATGGCTGGCCGTTTTGAGCGAGGAGGGTGCGGATCGGTACCGAATGTCCGAAGAGCCGTGTCGACCATTCATGCTGCGCGTGCCCATGACCGTGGCCATTTTGTTCGTCCTGACCGCGTCGGGCTGTGCCGGTCCACTTGCACTTCGTACGACACGCCAGAAGTACAACGCCGCAATACAAACGACGAACAGCGAACAACTTCTTCTGAATCTGGTTCGCTTGCGTTATCGCGATCCAACGGCGTTTATGGAATTGACAAGTCTGTCGACTCAGTTTGCGTTCGACCAGTCCGCATTCGCCAATGGACAACTCGACGAGCGATCCATCAACCAAAGCGTGTTGCGGTTTGGTGGAGGTGTCGCGGCCGAGCAGCGTCCCACGGTCACATACGACATGTTGCAGGGACAGAAGTTTGTGCGGCGGCTGATCTCACCGATGAGCGTGGATACGGTGGTGTTGTTGATCCGCTCTGGCTGGAGTGCAGACCGCGTGCTGCGGATGACGGTCCAGCAAATGAACGGCATCGAGAATGCTCGAAGCGCTTCAGGTCCGACACCGGATTTTGCACCAGAGTACTTCGAATTCCAGCAACTCGCGCGCGTCCTGCGGAATTTTCAGATGGGCGGCCAAGTCCGGATGGGATATGAATCGGCGGAAAAACGACTTGCCGGGCACATCTCGAGTGCAACACTTAACGCCGATGACTTTGTTGCAGCTGTGAAAGAGGGTTGGTCCATCCATCCCCGCCAGGAAAGGGTCTCGATCGACAAAAATAAAATCGAGGTGGAATCTCCCGAAACAGAAGGCTATCTCAATCGCGTTTTGCTGAACAACGTGGCGAAACAAATCAAATCGCAAGGGCTGAAGGAACGACTTCGTGTTCGCTGGAATCCAAAGACAAATCGATTCACCGTTGTTGAGGATGCACTAACATTTCTTGCCTGCAGCGAAATAAAAATAATGAAGTAGATACCGTGCATTGTCGAGTACGCCGACGACGAGAACTACGTCCTGACCGGACCATCTCAATCGTTGATTCTCAGCTGGGACCCCGATGAGGTCTCGGAGGACTCCGTT
>CAUZVF010000495.1:0-5206 GCA_963582955.1 Planctomycetota bacterium | reverse complement strand
GCGGCGGAAGTTGGGAATCGACCAGAAACCTGCGATTGTCAGCCCGCGACGGATTTTTGCCGTGGACGATCGTCGCCGCGACCGCTCCGCGCGGATTGATCTACGCTCACGAATTCAAGTGGGACAAGGAACACGACCCCGTCTGGAAACGATTGAAGACGATCTACAACTTTTACGAGTCGCCGGACCGGCTTTCCTCGTTGCTGGGTTACGGAGCCGTGACGCTGTCGTCGAATGAAGCATCGCACTGCAACAACATCGGCCCCGTTCACCGCCGACAGATTTATCCCGCATTCGAACGCTGGTTCAAAATGACTCCGCCAGAGATGGAATACCGTGTCCGTCACAGCTCGGCGGATTTGATATGTGTCGAAGCAGTTTCTTCGGCGGTCGACATCAAGATGCCTCGCTTGCACAAATTGGCGGATCACATTGCGACCGAACGCATCGGCGCGATGCGGAAGCGATTGGCGAAACATTCACCCGACGAATGCCGCCGCACGCTGCAAAAAGAGTGGTCACGTTTGCTCGGCGAATTCGAGCCGGATTACCAGGGCAGACTTGCGCCAATCGTGAATCGCGAGGGATCACTGAACGTCATCCGGTTTGTCTACGCCATCGAACGTGATGTGATGCTCCCGTTTGTCGTCCTGATGCCGGACGGCAAATCAGACGAGAAAGTACCGGTCGTCATCGGTGTCGCTCAAGGTGGCAAAGAGTTGTTCTTGCAACATCGCTCGGCGGAAATCGCCGCTCTGTTGAAATCTGGGATCGCGGTGTGTCTGCCAGATCTGCGAGGAATCGGCGAGACGCGACCGGGAACCTATCGGGGACGCCGCAGTTATGCGACCGGTTTGTCGTCGAGTGAACTAATGCTCGGTAACACACTGGTTGGTTCCCGGCTGAAGGATCTCGGAGCCGTGATCGCGATCGTTCGCGGTTGGTCACGGATTGACGACAGACGCATTGGCATCTGGGGAGATTCCTTCGCGAAAGTCAATTCACCAGATTGTGTCGTTGATATCCCGCTCAGGATTGACGGTGAGCCGGACCACAGCGAACCTCTGGGAGCGTTGCTGGCACTGCTGGTAAGTTTGTACGAAGACGACATCGCTGCCACGGCATCGTTCGGCGGGTTGAATGGATTTCGCTCGGTCTTGCACAGCCAATCAATTTGGATGCCGCATGATTTCGTCGTTCCCGGTGCACTGACCGCCGGAGACATTTCCGACATCGCTGCCTGCATTGCCCCCAAACCGCTCTGGATCGCAGGCCTCGTGAACGGCGTCAACAAAGCCGTGACACAGCACAAGGCAGATCAAGAGTTTGCAAGAACCACTCGGGCGTACGCCGTGCAAAACGCAGCCAGTCAATTCAAATTGAAGGCCGGCAATCATAATCGATCCGGCGTCGCAAGTTGGTTTCGCGAGAAACTCTCAACGGCGAATTGAGAATCTGTAGAGAACGGGCACCGACCGAAGGTAGGTCCGTGGCGTTCATCTCACGGTAATCGTCGACCGAGAAACGATGCAGAGCTGATGACTGCAACACGTCGGGAATCATTGCCGGCTGTTCAACGGTTGCCATGGGAATTGTCCGAATGTCCGAAATGTGTCACTTCGATTTTGCCTGCTTCGGTTCGCAATAGCTCAATGCCAACAACGCATAAGCCGTCGCCAAATTCGGATCGCCTTCGTACCAACGCGGTGCCGTATTGACCCAACTGCCGTTTTCTTTTTGGAGTTTTGCGAGGGTTTCGGTCAGCTCTTTTCTCCAGTCGTGACGCACACCGTCGGCGTCTTCAAATTCGTCGACACCGAGTGCATCCAACGCTTTTGAGAATGTGTGGTAATAGTAGTAGAGCCCTTGGTTTCCGAGGCCGGGATTCTCTTTGACGGTGTAGAACTTCTTGATCCATTCGGTTGCCGCTTTCACGCGTTGGTCGTCGGCGGTTAGACCGGCATAGATCATGCTCTTCAGGCCGGCATACGTCATGCTGCCGTAGGAACGTAGTCCGCCGTTTTCGGCGAGACCGGCTTGCGACGTTCCACCCGCGGCACATGTGTAATAAAAACCACCATCGTTGATCTTGGCCGAGAATTCGGTCGTGTTATGTTCTGATTCGAGGTTTTGGCAGCGGGACACGAACAACAACGCCTTTTGCATGGCTGGGTCGTCTGACTTAACGCCGGATGCCTTTAACGCTTCGAGCAGAAACTGCGTGTTCGACAGGTCCGGACGTTCGTGTTTGCCGTAACCGGCACCGCCGTAGGACGTGTCGGACGATTTCAAGCCTTCGTCTTCATCCCATTGCAGATTCCGCAAAAACTGCTGAGCGTTTTTGATGACTTTGTCATATCGTCCGTTTTTGTTGGCCGCCGAGAATGCCAGCAGTGAGATGCTTGTTTCGTAGTTCCGGTGGTTGCTCTTGCTGAAATAGATGCCCCCGTCTTTTTGAATGAAGGCCGACAAGTTCTTCAACCCGCGTGCCACGGTCGAATCATCCGCTGCCGCGCCGCTTCGTAGCAAAGCCGTTGTGACGAGCGCCGTGATGCCCGGAGCCGTGGGCGTCGTCCAACTGCCATCGTCGGCTTGAGACGTGCGCAAAAAATTGACAGCTCGCTGACGACAATCGGCAAGTCGTTTCTGTTCCGGCCCAAATGTCTTTGCCGAAGTGGAATCGGCCTCCTGGTTTGAAGCGTCTTTTTTGGGTCTGTCGGCTTGAACGGTCGTGTACACGGCAAAAACCGCCACCAACGTGACAACGGCCAATCCTACATAGGACGATCTGCGAAGTAAGGTGTTCATTCCAGTTTTCCTGTATGGAGTCAAACTCACCCGTTTTTTGTTTCGATGTTCTGCCGTCGTGGTGAAGCCTTTTTGTCCTCGGCGACCCATGTGTTGAGATGATTGATTTGCTGGCGTAGCGACTCGACGGTTGGGGGCGGATTGCCGCCGATTTGTTTGACTTTCCAATTTTTTTTCCGGCGCGGAAAGTACTCTTTGTCCCGCCGTTGTTTTTCCTTCTTGAACAGCCGGAATAGCCAAAACGGTTGCTTCTCTTCGGTTGTTTGGCTGGGATTGCGTCTGAGCGACAGCAGAAAATACGCGACCATCAGGAACAACGCCACGCATCCGACCAAATGTTTCGTTGGATCGGCTGACGATGACGTGACAATCGAGACGCAACACATTAGCCCCATCGCCATGACCAGAGTCGTTGCGAAGAGCCCGACAGCGACGCGTCCTCCATCTCTCGTCGATCTCATCAGAAGCACCGTTGTTCAATAGATTAAAGTGAAACTTGTGAACTCATTGCGGACGACACTTAGAATCTGGGGGGAAGGGAACTCCGTTTGATTCGGCTTGCCGTTCAACAAAACTAAATAATGTACAACTTATACTTAGTGCAACCATTCTGTTAGGCGAGCGGCAGATGAGAACGTACCGATAGGAAACCGCGGGCGAGCGCCCAGTGGCTCATTTATCAGCCGGCACGCGTTAGCGTCCCGTTCCTTTAGAGAAACTCTTATCTGCCGCTCGCCTTATTGAGCACCCATGGCCGTATGAACGAAGAGATCGAGATAAATCACCAATGCCATTAAACCCAATATAAAGGCCATTCCGCAATACGTTGCCGCGATTTGAACCCGCTCGCTGGGACGTTTGCGAGTCACGGCTTCCCAGCACAAGAACACCATGTGTCCGCCGTCGAGTACGGGGATCGGAAGAAAATTCAAGACTGCCAGGTTCATGCTGATCAGCCCGAGGAACAACAACAGATCCGGCAGGCCATGACCGGCGACACGGTACGCGAATTGGGCAATGCCAATCGGGCCATGCAAGTTCTTGACAGACAGCCGCCCCGTCAGCAGGTTTCGCAAAGTCAGATAGATGTCGACCAATGTGTTGCGAGTATGAACGACGCCCATCTTAGACGCCTCGGCGATCGAGTCGGCCTTGATCTCGATTAACTTCACGGACGGTCGAATGCCACGTGTCGGGAGGAACCAATCCAGCGATTCCATGCGTTTCGGCTCCAGATTGACGACCACGTCCTTTTCATTTCGCTTGACCGTCAGTTTGACATGGTATTTGGGCGCGGATTGCATGGCCCAAAAGGCTGATGGCCAGTTGTGGTTGTCTCCGGCAAGCTTGATCGGCTCAGGTTTGTCCGCATCGGAATTCCCTGTCTCTTTGTCTGTCGTTCCCTCGGGCAGATAAAGCTCGATTTCTTGAAGCAAGTCGTGGGGTTGGACCTTACCGTCCGCCGGGCTGCCTTTGACAACATCCAAGACCGCATTCGTCAATCCAAAGGCAATTCCAATCGACCGTGCGGAAACCAGGTCGTTTTTACTTCGAGGCCGCTCGATCCAAGGAGGATCATCATTAGGGATGATCGAGAATTCGAGTTCTTCCTTCTTCCCTTCTTTTGATTTTCGCGTGACCGTGACGATGACAGTCTCACCGGCCCGATCCGCGAAATAACCGGGCAGCATCAGTGGATTGAATTCCTTTCCGACATTCAATGTTTTACCGTTGTGTTGGACCGTCGCGATTTTGTCATTGATTTTCAGACCCGCCTTTTCCGCCGGAGAGCCGGCTTGGATGGCCGAGATCTTTTCGATATCAACAATCAACCCGAGTATTCGAAATTGGTTCGACTTGACCTTAATCGGGATCTTGACTTCTTCGGGGTTTTCCTCGTCCCCTTGATTGCGAATAACGTGGACAACGATTTCGTGCTTCCGTTTCCTCGAAAAAACGTCCTGCAATTCCGCAAACGTCGAGACTGCCGTATCGTCAACTTGGTAAATTAGGTCGCCCTTCTGAAATGGCGGGTCCGCATCCGCAGCCGGCATTCCGGGGACAACCGGCAAGAAATTCTCATCGTCAATATCCGACAATTTCACGTCCAATGTGTTTCTAACACCAATCTCTCGACGCGTGCCGGCTTTCGGTTTGATCGACATGCTAAACGGTGGATCATCACCGCGCTGGACCATCATCTGAACGTCTTCGGCTGTTAAAGCGACTCCCCGAATGATGTCGCCGAATTCGGCGGCTGGACGCTCGTTGATTTCGACGATCCGGTCACCTTGTCGCATTCCCGCCGTCCACGCCGGCATTCCCGCGCTGATTGACCCGACAACGGGCGGAGATGTCAAAACGCCCATCTTGAACGCGACCGCGAAAAACATCAGTC
>CAUZVF010000494.1:0-5208 GCA_963582955.1 Planctomycetota bacterium | reverse complement strand
ACCCAATTGCTCGCAACGGCAGAACGGCAAGTCCAACAAGACTCAATGGGAGAAAGAAGCCATGCATCGCCACATCTCCTCGTGAACTATCAGCGCAGTATCAACGTTTATTCTAACGTGACGGCGTTACACCCGCACGGGCTCAGCGCGCTAATCCGCTGTCTCGTAAATCGTTGAGGTTTTGACGCAGCCGCAGGGATGATTTGGCCGCCATCGCCGAATGGAGCCGGATTCTCAAAAAACGTATGAGATTCTGACGCGCCCAGCGTGCGTCAAAAAACGTATGGTGGTCTGAGACAACGCCCCAACCACTCGTCACTGCAAATCAAAAAAGGGTCGTATTACGGGACATCCTAAAATACGTACGGGTAGATGACACTTTCGGCGAATTCTCCGCCGTTCCGACGGCTGCCGGCTAGTCCTAGCCTCGCCCATTTCAAAGGGAGGGACGGTTGGCATTCTGATGAGCGTCTACAGCATCCTCCTGAGCTTTCAATTCGTGTCCTTCCTGGTCGAGTCAAAGCGTTCCAGAAAGATATTCAACCGCTTCAACATCTTCCTGGTCTTGGCCGCAGTGATTAACCTGCTGTGCTGGTGAGGCCGCCCCCAGGGACGAATGCCAGCATCCCCCCACCGGTGAAGCGCCTTTCTACGACTTGCCGCCGTGATAGGCATCCACCTTGGTGGACACATCGTGGCAGCCGATGTCCACTTCGTAGATTCGCACAAACTCGTTGACCGCCTCTTCGGCTTCGAAATGTAATTGCTTTGCTGGCCGCCGAGTTTTTATTTCTCTTGATTGCTCAGCTCACGCGCGCGGAGCGACCCGAATTCCGTCATCGGACCGCATTGAGGTGTAAGCAAAAACGGTGGATTGTTTTGCTGTCCCGTATTCGATGAGTTTCGCGGACAGAATCGGGCCTGACCGGCGTTCGGCCTTCCCCGGATGGACTTTTGCCACCGATCGAACACGACTGCATCTTGTAGAGATGGCGCGCCGGCGAATGAGGTGGTTTGATGACATACGGCTGATGCGACATTAGTCTATTCACAAGCGGCTGGATGGGATGCCTTTTAACCGTTCCGCCCATCTGTCAAAGATTCAGCCAACATTCACGACACCTCAGTCAACGGCTTGCACGAGTTCATATCGCCGTACCCCTTGCCGCTTGCGCCGCTTGGGTTGAGGCCGAAGTATCGCTCGTCAAGGGGATCGGATGAGGGTTGATAACGCACGTCGCACGACAGGCGCGTGCGGCCGATCGGCGAGTGGTTGTCCAGCGAACCGTGTAGGGTGTCCATGTCAAACACCAGGACGTCGCCCACACGGAACTCAGCCGACAGCAGTCGCGTGTTCCGATTGCGCACAAAGGCAATCGTGTCAGTGCTCCACTCGCCTTGGAAAGCGGCCCGCTCTGCCGCCGTGGGAGAGTTGTTGGCTTGGTTGTCATGAGCATGCATCGAGCGGATCAAATCCAGAAACTTGTTGGAACCTTCAACCAACATCAACGGGCCGTCGGAGAACGGAATATCGCCCAGCGGAATCCAGACGGTGTGGACCCGTCTGCTGCCGCGTGCGAAGAACGGGTGGTCGAAATGTAGTCCGGTCGACCAACCGATCCCGCGAGGACGCAACCACAGGTAGTCTTGCGGCCGCGCCGGTTCGCCGAAAATCGTCTCCATCATGGCTCGAACACGCAGGCCGTGGCTGACCTGCCGCAACGCCGGTGCTTCGCTGACCGATTGCCAGAACGCGATCAGATCACTCACAAGTTCGCGCCGTCGGCTTCGGCCGGTCATGATTCCTTCGATGGCCGGCGGCTTGATCTCCCCGACCTTGACCAGCCGCGAAAACACATCCTCGCGTGCGGTCAGCACTTCGTCCTTGTCAAGAACACCGCGCAAAAAGACGTAGCCGTTGTCGGCCAAACGCCGCCGCAATTCGCGAGCGTCGTCGATGGCCGAGCTGTCTTTTAACTGTCCGACAAACTCGCCGGGGACTCGGTGACCGCCGATCACAAAATCCATGCTTTGCGTTGGAGAGTCGTCACTTGAGGCAGCCATTGTTTTCAGCCCGACTTCATTGTCTGGAACTTGCGTGTGGGGTGCTTGGAAGATACTACCACAGCTTGTACGGTGGATGAAACAAGTGCAGAGCGATTGCACCACTAGCGAGTCACCCCCGGTTTTTCTTACAGTGCCTCAGGAGTTCCGACCATTGGGATACAGTCTCGCGTGGCGACGTGCAGCCTCAGCGTAGTCAGGACCGACAGCAGACTTGCCGACCTTGTTTTTCTCGGTGCTCCCATTTCACTCCACTGACCAAGAAAAGAATGCTGCCGTGTACGACGTGCTGCTCAAGAATGGCACGCTTATCGACCCAACTACGAATCTGCGCAAAGTCGGCGATCTGGCTGTTACAGGATCGTTGATTTCCGCCGTTCTTGACGCCAACAGCGAGGCCCCGGCGCGAAGAGAACAAGATGTTTCCGGACTGTACGTGATGCCGGGATTTATTGACCTGCACGTGCATGTTTTCTCCGGCGTGACGCATTACGGAATCGACGTCGATCCGACATGTCTGGGACGTGGGGTGACGACCGCGCTAGATGCCGGGTCATCCGGTGCGTTGACGTTTCCCGGGTTTCGACAGTTCATCATTGACGTCTCGCAGACACGGCTGTTCGCGCTGTTGAACATATCGGCACTCGGCCTGGTTCCGAATGCGATGTCGGGCGTCCAGATGGGGGAACTCGAAGACCTCCGCTATGTTGACGTAAAGGCAGCGACGCGGGTGATCGAAGCAAACCGGGACAAAATCCTCGGTGTGAAAATTCGACTTTCCGATAACCTCGCGGCCGGCGGTGAGAATGAAATGCCGGCGCTGTTGCGAGCTCGCGAAGCGGCCGATGCGGTCGGACTACCGCTGATGATCCACACGCCACTCTCCAGCCTCTCGATGAAACAGGTGCTCAATGAAATGCGTCCGGGTGACGTACTCACGCACTCGTTTCACGGTCATCGTTGCGGGATTCTCGACTCGGAGAGAAAGGTTCTACCCGAGGTTTGCAAGAAGGTTGATGAAGGTTTGTTGCTGGATATCGGTCACGGTCAGGGCAGCTTCACCTACGAAGTTGCCAGGGCGGCGATGAGCCAGGGGGTGATTCCGCACACCATCAGCAGTGATCTGCACGCCTACAACTTGAACGGGCCGGTTTTCGATCTCGTCACGACGATCAACAAATTCCTTCATCTTGGTATGGAACTCGACGAGGCGATCCGCCGTGTCACGACCATCCCGGCAAAGTTCCTGAAGATGGAAAATGAGATCGGCACGCTCCAGAAAGGCGCCGTGGCGGATATTGTCGTCACCGAAATGATGGAGGGTTCATTCGAGATGACCGACGCCTTCGGTGAAACGGAACTCGCCGGATATCAACTCGAACCGCGATACATTTTCCGTGCGGGTCGACAGATCGGCGTTGTTCCCAAACCGGAACCGTTCGGCAAGGCCGAATAGACCGGCATCCATGTTCATCCAGCGATTTGTTTGTACGGCTTGCGGCGCTCTCGAGGCGCGCGTCGTCAATCGGTCGATATTTGGAATTCTCACAAAACGTATGGCAGATGACACATTTCCCCAAATTCAGGCTGCCAGACTGGCGTTAGGGTCTACGCCAGAATATCCGTTACAACATTCCCATGTACATCGGTTAAGCGGAAATCGCGACCTTGATGTCGGAATGTCAGGCGTTCGTGATCGATTCCCAGTTGGTGCAGAATCGTCGCGTTTAAGTCATGGATGTGGACCGGGTTTTCGGTGACGTTATAGCTGAAGTCATCCGTTTCTCCGTACACGATGCCACCCTTGGTTCCCGCTCCGGCCATCCATTTGGTGTAACAACGGGGATGATGGTCGCGGCCGTAGTTCGCCTTCGTCAATCCGCCCTGGCAGTAGATTGTCCGCCCGAATTCACCGCCCCAGATGACCAGCGTGTCTTCCAGAAGTCCACGCTGTTTCAAATCCTGAACTAGGGCGTAGCAGGGCTGGTCGACAATGCCACACTGCCGACGGATGTCTTTTGGCAGCTTGCCATGTTGATCCCATTGGCGGATGAAGATTTGAGTGAACCGGACGCCACGTTCGGCCAATCGACGGGCCAACAGACAATTCGCCGCAAATGTTCCCGGCTTCGTGACATCCGGCCCGTACATCTCGAGCGTGCTTTTGGATTCTCCCGAAATGTCGGTCATTTCGGGGACCGACGTCTGCATGCGATACGCCATTTCGTACTGAGCGATCCGTGATTGAATCTCCGGGTCGCCGACTTCGTCAAAGCGTTCGCGGTTCAACCCGCTCAGTGCGTCCAGCATCCGCCGACGCATGGCGGTTGACATGCCGTCGGGATTCGACAGATACAACACCGGATCTCCGCTCGACCTCAGACTGACTCCCTGATGTCGCGTCGACAAAAAACCGGCTCCCCACAAGCGGGCATACAGAGCCTGTCCGCCGAAGCTGCCGTTCACGGTCGAATGCAACACGACGAACGCCGGCAGGTTCTGGTTCAAGCTTCCGAGCCCGTACGACAGCCAGGCTCCCGAGCTGGGCCGGCCGGGTAGTTGGCTGCCGGTCTGGATGTACGTAATCGCCGGGTCGTGGTTGATGGCTTCGGTATTCACCGTTTTAATCACGGCCAGATCGTCGACCATCCTGGCCGTGTACGGTAACAGTTCGCTAACCCACGCTCCGTTGGAGCCGTGCTGCCGAAACTGGAAGATCGAGGGAGCAATCGGAAACCGTTTCTGTCCCGAAGTCATGGTCGTGATCCGCTGGCCGTTGCGCACGGAGTCCGGCAAGTCCTTGTCGTACCAATCATTCATCTTCGGCTTGTAATCCCACATGTCCAACTGCGACGGCGCACCCGACATGAACAGGTAGATCACCCGCTTGGCTTTCGGAGCGAAGTGCGGAATTCCGGGGATCCCGTCGCCAAACTTCGCCGTGCTCGATCGAGCGGCAAACAGATCGGGATTGGCCAGAGACGCCAGAGCCACCGTACCGATGCCGGTTGCCATACGACCAAAAAAGTGGCGTCGGGTTTCAATGAGTTCTGCTTCTCGGACCGGATTCATCGTCGACCTCTAATCTGTAGGGTCCGCTGTGCGGACCGGGGTAACGGTCCGCACGGCGGACCAATCGTTCTA